>JBAVGL010000511.1:0-13784 GCA_049684795.1 Chitinivibrionales bacterium
ATTTTTTTTTGCTTTTTTTTTCATATTAAATCTTCTGCTGGGCAATCGCCCTTAACCTGTCTTGTCCAGTTTTATAATACAATACGGCGCCAAAAATTGCAAGTGCGGCGATACCTACCAAATACGGGACCACTGGTTTTAATGCTGCCGAAACCGCGGACCCGGCAGCTGCGGCCGGCGCTGAAATGATTTTCGTTAAAAATGGCGTTGACTTAAAAGTAATTTTTTCTTCGTCAACAGAAGAGACCGCGGAAAGCACTTTGATAATATCAGAAATATTGTCTTCAGTCATTGCGGCGATCTGTGAAGCAATGGCCGTGTCATTTACTCCGGCAAAAGGAGCATGGCCGGCCTGGACAATAGAAGCGTATGCGTCATATACGCGGTCAAAAGTAGCTTCCCAGTTCTGAGCATTGGAAGGATAGGACGTTTTCAAATGAGAAACGACCTTCTCTTGCCACGATAAACCGAAAATTCCGATATAAGCATCGTCACGCATATTATTCAACCTGAGTGTCTTCTCCCTGGTCCTCTTCGTTGCCCTGGTCCTCTTCGTTGCCCTGGTCCTCTTCGTGTTGCGTTGGCGATCCGCCGCCACCACCACCGCCGCCGGACGGTGCCGATGGTGCCGCTATCGGAGTTACCGCTATCGGCAATGGTGGAGCAGTAAGAAGTTTATTTTTTTCTTCCGGCGTAATTGTCCGTTTTGCTGGTCCCTTCTTTTTGCGTAATTTTTTCGAAAGGAGTATTGCCGCGGCCGCTCCTGGTGCTAAAGGAGCAAGGGCAAGCCACGGTTTTTTTTTGAAAATCTTAACGCCTTTTTTTATAAACGAACCCGGGCGAAACTTCCCCATAGTTTCCGCTTGTGGCGTCCGATCACCTGATAACGTAACAAGAATAGGATTCATTTTTTACCCTTTCTTTTAAGCAATAAGAATAAAACGCCGGCGGTCGCTGCTGTTGCACCGCCGATAATCAAATATTTTTTCATGCTTGATTTGTTCGGAGCATAAGCCGCCGGCTTAACGGTCATGGACTGTAAAGCGTTCTGTACCGACGGCAAAGCCTGCGCGGTGATTGTTTTTAAATTTATATTGGACATTTTGTCAAGTAATGCCGCATGTGCCGACGGATCCGCTTTTGCTAAGGCGTTGACAACGCCGGACGGCAAAAATGTTTTTGCAAGCGCCGTGGTAAACGGGGACGTGATCTTACCTACATTTTTTACAACTTTCATAAGGCCGGGCAAAAACTTCCCCATCAATACCCCTTGAGCTTGCATCTGTTTAATGACTTCGCGCCCGGCGGCTGTTTTTGATAATTGCAATGCAAGCGGGTCGGATGTCTGAAAAACGCCCATGCCGGCAAATTGAAGACCATTATTGCCTTGAGTCATAAAATACCACCTCGTTTGTATTATGTTTCTTCACGAAAATTCTATTTTCCGGATAGGTTGCGTCAATATCACGGAATTTCCCGCCGATAAAGCCACGAGTGAAAATATGGTGTATCTCTTGGGTAGGCCGGTTACTTGATCCGACAAGCTGAAATGGAATTTTTTTTAATTTCAAATAACTTGCCATTAAAATAGTTGCTTTTTTGCAATCTCGCCCGTTAAAATATTTTGATGCGAGGAAGTACGGCCGGGCAATTACTTCTATCGGTTTTTCGTCCGGCTTAAAAGGCATGGATTTAACGAAGTCATAGAATTGCATCAAGTCAAGAGAGGCAAGCGAACGGTTCTTATTCTGCCATTTGACGCGGATTAAATTAAGGTCGCCGGCAAACTTATTGACAAGTTCGGAAATACGTTTAGCTGTTTGCCGGCAACTGGTCAACGATTGGATCGTTTTATTCATACGCCTTAAATATATCATCAGTTCAAAGCATAATCAATGTTTTTAAATTAAGCGGCCGGCGGCGGCAATTCCTCCCTTGATGGATTATCTGGACACCGTTCGCAAGGGTTATCTTTGTTTTCAGTAACTTTGATTTGACAATGAATACATTTTTCCGGTAAAATTTTAAAGTCTGCTTTTTTCCCGCTCTTTATTGCGACAAAATTGTCGAATGATTTTTCGCTATCAAGCAGGAAGCAATTACAAAACATTGTCGGCGCGTCGCTGACAATAGGAAATTGAGAACTAAGTTCTCTGTTTCCGACGAAAACGATAAGCGGGGGGCCGTAATGACATTCTGCAATAAACTGCCCCACCATCAATCCGTTTTTCTTGACCGCATAGAAACAGTTCCGACAATTGCGATGGACCTGAATAAGTTGGCCATTAATGTCTGGTACCCCCATTTTGTCATTTATCGGCATATTGACCCCCTGGGGTATTCTCGCTGCTTGTTCTCTTCGGTTATTTTGCCTCGTAACTTCAAGCGAGGCATATTGACAATATAGCGACGATTATTTTCCTCCTGGCGTTTTAAAATAATCGCCTTCTCTTTCGCTAATTCGGAAAAAAAAGACATAAGATCCGAAACCTCTCCGTCCGCTAAACGCTTCGCGGCCGCTTTCAAAATTGCCGGTGTATTAATAGTATTGAGACTCATAGATTTAAAATCCCTTCATCAAAAAGGTTTGTCTGCTCTACAATCTGTACTGTGTATTGACAATCAGGACGCCGCCGCTTGTGCTCTTCGACTTCTGATTTTATTTCTTCTTCGGTTGACCCCTTGAGGTCCAGAATCTCGCAGAAGTGGCCGAAAGGAATAGCAGAAAGCCGACGAAGCAATTGATATGTTTTTTTATTTTCCATTATCTCTCTCCGCAATAATCTCTTTTAAAAATGAGATATATCCATTGCTCATTTCCGGCAATGCTCTTTCAAGAAAAACAAGAAGGTCCTTTTTGTCATTAAAAACGACTGGTGTATTAGTGAAATTTTCAAAATCCACAATTAAATACCAACCATTAAAACCTTGTTTAATTACTATTTGAAACATAGGGACGCGCCTCCTATCGTTTATTGTTTGTCCACCGTTCCACGCCACCAGTTTTTTCCAGTGTCTTTTTAATACTATCTGGAAGCGCCTCATATTGCTTTAACGAAAAAACTTTCTGGTCCTTCTCCTTTCTAATCGGTTTGTTTTTATTTATCAAAAACGTTTTTCTCTTGTCATTTTCAATCTTCCATCGTGCAAAATTGTTTTTTAATAATTTAAGGAACAGGCCGGACGGCGTTCCTCGTTCCGGCTTATGAATTTTCTTTGTCAACATTAAACAATATTCTATAAAATCCTTCGGATAACTTCGCTCAATATGATCTGCATGGGTGTCATCTAATATTTCCCGAATGTCGCCACGGTCGGACCGCGCCAGAATTGAAAAATAAAAGTGATCGACGGTATGCCATTTTTTAACCACATCGTACTTGATAAGTAATTCTGTTTTGTTATTTATTTCTTGGAGAGGTTCGACAATGCAGCGATTTAAAAAATTTTGCTGTCTGATATATCGGTCTTTACAGTTTAAAATTTCTTTTAATTCACAATATTTAATATTCAAATACCCGCATTTTATTTGATTGCATAAAAGAAGGTAGAGCCGGACCGAATACCACGACTTTAAGGACATGATTGATTTAATATTTACCTTTATGTACCCGCCCTCGAGATGAGAGTTTAAAATCAAATTCTTAATTTCTTTTGATTGTTTTACTTTTAATATTCCTTCCCCCTGTTCCGCAAATTGAATGTAATGGTAAAATCCTGTTTTAAAATTTTCTTTTTTGATATTATGAAATACTAAAGATCGTTCCATCAATTTTTTCGTTGCCCTGAATACCTGGCCATATTGTGAGCCGCCGATACTTGAGGATCGAATAATTTTTTTAAAAGATAATTCTATGTTGTCGGAATGTTTTTTTGTTCCACTAATTGATAGAAAAAATATTTTTATTTCGGTAATAGACAGGCGAAGTAAGTCTCTTATGAGGATTGAAGGGACGCGCATGTATGAATAATAAAATAAAAGCATAATCAAAGTCAAGTTTTTTAATTATCATAACTCGTCATAATCCTTTAAATACATCAAAATTAATAGGATTTCGATATTAATAGCGGGTACTTATTATATCAAAGAAATTATAACTACTACAGATATGCCTATTAACTACTACAGATATGCCTATTAACTACTACAGATATGCCGTTGACAGTACGTACGGATTTCTTGTTTACTTCTTAGAATTAAAAAAAAAGGAGAGAAAGTTATTCTTTTGCGTGAAGCTTTTGGCAGGTATCAATAATACCGGAGAGTCGTTCCATTGCGCGGGTATTGCTTTCGATGACTCCCAAGAGGCGGTTAGAAAGCTTAATGAATGAGTAGAGGGAAGCGCCGGCAACAATGCCAAGCGCCCCGTATTGCGTTAAGGATAATAAAAACTGTTCCATCACGTTATTTTTCCAGCCGCTTTCATCCCGTGCTTGTGGCCGGTGATGTATGCGAAGAGCGACGAAATCGCTCCCACTATCGTTGTGATCGCTGCTACGACCGAATAGGCGTTATTGACGACGGTCTGTACGGTTGCGGTTACGGTATCAACTGGTGCCATTTGTTCCCCCATTGTTAAGGTTTAAACGGTAGACAATTCGTCTACCGTTTTTTATATCTTAAAACCAATCATCTCAAATAACCGGCGCGTTTCTACCGGCCCATGCTTCGCATTTACGGCCGCTATTATGCGTCGCATTGCGTTAGGGTCCTGGGTAATAGGTTTAATAGCCGGCTTTGCAATCAGCGCCTTTACGGTCCCTACAAGTTTTTCGGCAACAGGACCGCCTCCGAGAATTTGAGGCGCGTATTCTTCAACCAGGTCAACTATCATGTCTACTATCGGATTCATTTCCTCTTGCTCCTGGGGTGCCGGCAATCCCTGGCGCGGGATTACATCAAATGTGGCTTCCTCGGCGGCATTAAGCATGTTTCGCCGCGCCTGGTTTACTATTTTAAAATTCTGTTTTAATTGCTCTTGAGCAATTTCATTTGTTAGCTTTATTATGTCAAGAGCACCGTTACTTTGCGGTTTCGCTTCGTTCGCGGTTTTAAGCAGACCCTCGACAAGACCGACAATCGCCCTGGCGTCCGCTATTGCGTTTGAGAGGTTCCCCCCCTGCATCCCCTGGCCCTGCGCGCCGCTCATGGAGGCCGGCGCCGCCGTTCCCCGTTTTACTTCTTCCGCCTGACGTTTCGCATCTTCAGCCTGGCGCTTTCGTTCGGTCCATGATTCATCAAAAAGTATGACGTTTCTTTTTGTTTCACGCTGGCCGGCGCCCTTCCCTGTCCATACTTGACAATCGACTATAGCCTTCCCGGTCCCGAATGTTTCGCCGATTTCATCAATGGAAGGGAAGCTATTTTTCCAGCACCGAACATATTCTATTGTTTTATCTGGTTTTTCTCTTCTCAAAAAAACATTAAACGTATAATCGTTTTTTTTAAGGCCGATAGACTCAAGCCATTCATTGAAAGAATCGTCAAAACCTGGAGCGAGCTGCTCGTTTGCTTCTTCTGTTGCCAATCCATCAATATTTTTCTGTTGCGACGCGCCTTTATTCATTATGCCCCCGTAGATATTTTTTTAAGGATTATTCCAACTATGCCTATCAGTGCTATGACGGCAAGCGGCATTATAAAAAAAATTTTTGGATTCACATGCTTGATATAATCGCCTACTGTTTTAATTCCAGGGTTAGCTTTTTGGACCATTGCCGGAAACAACGTATCGGCCGGCGCGTTTCTCAATGCAGGATAGAAAACGCTCATATAAAACGATTGTTCTGTTTTAAAAGGTCCCCAGGGTTTGAAGTATTGAATTACTGGGCCTAAAAGTTGCTGCTCTGCAGTGGGGTTTTGATTGTAAAGATCAAACTGGTCCTTGTATCCCAGGCCGCGAGCGGTGTCCGGCATAAACTGAATCAATCCTTTTGCGTGAGTAATAGAATTTTCAGCGGCTGGATCGAAGCCGCTTTCTAATCGAATCTCATTATACAACCATTGCGGCGGAACTCCAATAGCTGCGGCCGCCTTATTGATTGCATCTTGAACGCTCTGGCTTATTCCTATCATGGGCAACGTCCTTGATTGATCTGAATTTTTAATTGTAGAGGCGTTAAAGTAAACCTAATGTTTTCTTCTCATCTTCTCTTAAATCGGTTTCCCGAAGCTCCCCGGTACCGCCACAACGCGGACAGATAATTTTTACTGTTTCTTTGGTTTGCGGGTGTGGCGTATCTATCGTTTTAATACCGTGACACACGGGACAAGTGACACGGGGAACATCTTTTTTGATTTTATACCAAAGATCGCTCACAATAGGAATTGCGCTACCAATCGAGAAAACCACCTTTAATATTTTTCCGAATATAGAAAACATTATTTCCCCCTGGCTATCCATCCAACAAGAGCGCCCAGGCCAAAGGGCGCGGCAACTACCCACCAGAATTTTTTTGCTATCGTAGGCCCAAGTATTCCGACAAGATCAATCCTGATCTCTCCTGGCTTTGCCTCAAGTATGGATGATATTTTTTGCTGTACGATTTTCTTTTGTGCTTCGCTCAGTTCAATAGTGACGCTATCGCCATTATCAATTATCGACGGTTCGCTTCCTATGACCTGTTTAATAAGCGCGGACGCAATAGCGGCCGACGCAAGGGCTTTAATACTTGCCATTTTTAAAAAAGCCTTCCGTTTCTCTGTACTTCACATCTCTCGCCGATTTGGAGAATTTTACCCCTTGTAAAAATATGGCGTTTTTTGTGGTTTTTTCGCCACCGATCGCGCGGATCCGCGCAATCGAGGAGCTCGCTGCGGGTCCAGGAGATTTGATTTTGGTATTGTCCATAATGTACAAGTTTCTTTCTGCAGGACCTTACGGCCGTACATTTTAAAAACCGGGATCGTCGAGCTGGTTAGATTTTGCGCGTCGCCCCTTTTCGACTCCCCCGGTTGCCGTTAGCCTGGTAATCTGTTTTTTATTGGTGGAGAATAGATATTCCCCGTTGCCGTCTCTACTGTTTCAATTCTTCCGGTCAATTCGTCAATCTCTCCCTGCAAAACAGTCAACGTGTCCGGCTCTGGCGGCACCTTGGAATTTTCATAATCTGCTTTTTCCTGGTCCGTCATTTCCCGAAGCAACCCATTTTCAACCTTGATGTATTCAAGGGGTATATCTATAAAATTTGACATATCCGGGTTTATTATCACGTCTGAGCGAGAATCATAATCAGGGGTATTGACAGATTTTAATAACTCCAGAACGTTGCCATTCGAAAGATCAAATATTAATACGTTGCTCATGCTATTTGCCCCCTTCTCATCGTTAGAACGGAATCTTTATATACTGGAGTCCCGGCTGCCGTCCCGTTCGAATTATAGCTGGACAAGTCTTTTACGCTTCCACTGCCGGACGCCGTGCCGTTTGTATTTTTCTCATTCATAGGGCAACGGACAAGCAAGCCATCAATTATAGCGTCGTGCCCTCTGCATCCGTATATGGTTGCCGCTTCATTTGCAGATAATGCCCTGTTGTATACCCGCGCATCGTCAATGATTCCATGGCAATACCGGCCGTCTGTTGTAGGCGCTCCCGCTCCCATGCGTCCTATGCTAAGCGTATCCGTTGGACTGGTTAGTATTGTATCTGTAAAGCTTCTCGAATCTGATAGTATGCCATTGCGATATAACTTTAGATTGTCGCTTGCAAGGCTGTTGTCATAGGTCCCCAAGGCATGTATCCAGGTATTAAGCGATTCCGGGCTATTGATCCAGGCCTGGTGCCATGAGGATGACCCATATCTAAAAAATACCTGTAATCCGCCATTGTTGCTTTGTAACTGTAGCCCGTAATAATTGTTTTTAGAAATAAAATCAGAAAACCGGCCGCTGGACCATGAATAGAGATAAATCCAACAAGATAGGGTAAATTTTGTAGTTAGGTCCAGGCGCGAGCTTGCCGGAATGTCAATATATTGGGTATGTTGGTTAGTTGCGGGATTAAATTCCAACGGCATGGATTTCCCCTAAAAAAATTACGTGAAAGATATTTTTAATTCGATCAGATCAAAGTCGCCTACAAGGTTGTCGCTCGAAGATGGACTATTCCGCGTTATCTCGAATTGTGTCAAGCGGCCGGCGGTCAACCCAAGCGTTGCAAGTGATATCGTTTGAGAATAATATTGAAAATTCGCATTTGTTGGAATTGTCAAGGATGTCATTTCCGTACCAGCCGACCATGATCCTACGGCGGAATTGTCCGGTATATCCCTGTTATAAACTTTAAGGATTACAACTTTACTGGTGCCCGGCGCGGTTTCCGCTCTTGCCTTTGGTGAAATTACTATGTTTGTTGCACCAACTGGAATATCTAAAATAAAACCTATACCCTCTTCGGCAGTATCATCAAAAGGCCGGACTGTCAAGGCGTTTTTTACTGTATCAGGACTTGCCGGAGCAAGAGCATTGACCGCCCAGTCTGCATTATTCGGAGAGATAAGCTGGTCCGCCATGAAAATAAAATCTTTGAGTATCTTGACTGCCTGAGAATTTAAGGTAGGATTTGGATACGTGCCGCCCAAGTCACCGCCGGCCGTTCCTGACGGCGCCCGGGCGTCGCTTAGCCGTGCATCGTTGCCGGCGCAAGCCTGGGCCGCCCCGGTCCCTAGGGTCCGCATAGAGGCCGTTGCGGCCGTTCCGTCCTTGTTCGCTGCAGCGACTTTCGCGTCCGTGATCGCCAGAGCGGCTACGGTCGGACTTGGGAAGGTCCCGGTAAGATCGCCGCCGGCGCTTTGCGTAGCAAGCCACGTTGCCGCCCGTGAATCGTTATGATATTGAGAATGGTCATCACCTGTTGTCAAGTTCAAAAGATTGTGGTGCGAATATTGCCCGGTAATCATTACCCAAATAGCGCCATTAAAATTAAATGACTCCCCCAGGTTAGTAATCCAGGTACTATTCCCGGCCACTGGCGAAGAAAATGACCACGAAGCGCCGCCCCATTGCGCAATAGCATTGTCATGTGTTGCCCATAATCCCGCCCCTGTTGGCTTTACAATGTAACGATCTCCAAGGGTCGGCAATGCTGGAGGCGTTGAGATATAATCTATTACTGGAGAAAGCCAGATAATGCCGGCCGCCACGCCGTCCAGCTGGCCCTTATTTACCGCATCCATAGCATTTACGCCGTCACGGACATTGACAATTTTCTGATTGTTAAGATCTAACTCACTGACAGCGGAAATTGTTCCGTCAATAGCGGTGACTAAAATGCCCCTACCATAGCCGACGAATCTTATCGCGTCGAAAGCATCGTGAGGAATGATAATAGCATCAGACAAGCTTCCGGGACCGCCGACCCCTACTTTTATTACTAAATCCGTGTCGTCATTAGTCTCAATGGAAGCCGTATCAAAATACTGGTTATTTATTCGGTACCCATTTGGACCGTCAAGGGGGGAAGATACAACATAAACAAATGAGCCGCCCGCGCCGCCGGGCGTCCCGGCCGATAAAAGAGAGTCACCTATTACCCCGCTCGCACCATTTGTAAATTTTGTGATTTGCCCTGTCGTGCCTATACCGCTTACAAAAACGCCGGACTTAACTCCGAGCTTATTACTTCCAGTGACTTCTATGGTGGTGCCGTCAACCTTGCCGTCAAGATACCCCGGCGTTGCATCGGTCCCGCTTGCAAGAACTTTGTGCTCGTCGATAGTTCCAAGGTCTTTGTATTCTATTCCGCTTTCGTCAATTTTAACGACAAGTATATTCCTACTTTTACCTGCATAGCTTCCGGTATCGTCCAGCTCATCAAGGCGGGTACGCTCAAAGCCGGATTTTCTGCCGGCCGGTGAAGTTATCGCGTTAGGGGCCATTTTATTTTGTCGTGCCGGAATATGAGAATATTTTATTATAGGAAACTTCGTCGATTACGTAGATTGAAAACGATATGGAAAGCTTAACGGCCGTAACGCCGAATAGTTCCGCCGTCTGCAGTAATGTACCGGACAGTGTAGCTACCAGGTCAATATTATTCGCTCCTGTCTCAAAAAAAACCGCGACTTGTCTATCGTTTGAAAAGCCTAATATCTTTAATGAGCTTTCAAAAATCGCTTCACCCGCGCCGGTTCCTCTTGATTTTTGCAATACAAGCGACGGAAGGTTTTCTATGGCGCCAAGATAATTCTCGCTTGATATGTTCCCGCCGATAGATACATTGTCAATAAGATACGCAGTCCGCGGTAAAAGCTTCGCAACAAAAACCTGTTTTTGTCCATTAAAATCATACTTGCCCAGGGTCGGCGTATTGTAAGTGGCGGTAAATATCGCGGATGCCGGATTAAAGCGGATCTTCTTCGGTATTTTATAGCTTATCATGGTTCAACCACCATAGCAAAATTAGACAATACGCGTAAGTAAACATCCACGGCAAACTTAAAGCCTTTTAATGTTGAGGGTACGCCTTTCATGGAAATTTGAGGGGGGTCCGTTGCTGGTATCGCTATACCACGGCCAAGGTAGCCGCTCACCTGGAATTTGCTCGGGATAGAAAGTTTAATGGCCGGATTTATTAAAATGTTTATTGATATATCGGTATTTTCAGACGAAACAGGGACCCCGCCTTCAATTTCCTGGGGTATGAAATAGTTTGTTCCGTCGTATATTTTTAAGACCAGGTTCGGCGCAAAAAACGTGTGTCCGGTATAATCAAGATAAAAAGAAAAACCGGAAGGAAGCATAACGCCGCAAGAGAGTAGATACAACTGGTCGCCGGCTAAAAATTCGTATTGCTCTTTAGTATTCTCAAATTGTCCCCCGGCGATTACCCAAGCGGTACCGTTAAACCTCAATGTTATACTCGTTGCTGTTATATACAAAAGAGTGCCGGCCGGCTGCCCGGCATAGATCCAGCCGTGTTCAATATCGTCCCAGGTAGCGACATCTCCGATATACGTCGCCCAGGGAGCTGGAGCTCCTGCCGCTATCAAATAAGAATCGCCAGGCGCCGGCGCTTCGGGGATTACATTTGTATAGTCAATAACGGCTGTTATGCCGGTATGGTCAAGCAGTATCGGAACGCTATCTTTAGTTGTGTCAACAACAAAAAAAGGAGCGCCTGCAGGTCCTGATCCAACCAGAGATAATGTCGTTAAAATACTCATTCTGGTATGTAAATTCCTATGCAAACAACGTCAATATAATCAGGCATCCATTGCCCATCGTCAAATATCATATTTGTCAATCTAATATTAATCTGCTCGTTGGGCTCGTAATAAAGATTCAGTTTTTTAGCCCGTGGCTTAAAGCTGGCCGACATGCTGACACCATATGCCGTCTGATCTACGGGAGACGCCTCATTTTTTAAAAATACTCCGTCGCTCCTTGGACAAGAATAAAGCGGCGCGGGTATCGGTCCAAGTTGAAAACGAACGACCCCTGAGCCGTCTTGAAGTTCGACGTTTACATCGGGGTAAGTATACCAGACCCCATCAATGTTCGCTTTTGTTGGGTGTATAAGCTGAAATTCTCGAAGAATAAAACCCAGTCCAGACGCGAGGCGAAAAAATACATCTTCGGTATCTTTCGATACCTCTACCCGTTTGTAAAATAGCTGTGACTGCTTTTTATACATGATAATCCAGCAAAAAAACTACTTACGGGTAACGCGAATTACGTCGAAATAAATCTCGAACGAGTTCGCGTATAATGCGTCATTTTTCAGGTTGATTAAAATATCACTATTGACCGTAAAGGGGTGCGTAAATTCCTGCCCCTCGTAAAGTCCGAAGGCCGGCCCTGCGGTATCGGCAACATCCGCCACGGCGAGAACATTATTTTCCGCTCTTGTGTCTTTTCGCCGTCCGGGTGAAAGGAGCACATTGAGCGGAACGAAGTCATTATAAAGATTGAGATTGCCGTCTGTATCGACAAGCTGGGCGCGAAGATGACAAACTCCGTCATCAATGACGTGGCCGCTGATAAGGTCCAGCGTCGTAAATGTGCCGGCCATCCTCATCGTAACGATTGCGCCGACTGTGCCGACATTGACTTTTGCGGAAAATACTCCGCCGTCGGTTGACGCCGGGACCTCACCCTGGAGTATAATGCCTTCCCGGTGTTGTCCCTTTTTCGACTCTTTAAGCGCGTAGTTTGATAATTTTGTCGAAAGGATATTCATATTTTTGGCCCTCGTTGCTGGTGTTTAAAGAGGGAACCGCCTTCCCAGCGGTCCCCCCCTCATGCGTCCCACTACTACTAAAAAGAAAACGAAGAAAAAAACGCTTAGGCCGTGAGCTTCTTGCTTCGCGGTCCGTCGAAAACGATCTTGATGAGAAGACCGTCGAGCGCCGTCGCGGCCGCGAGATACGTCGCGTTCTGGTGCGTGATGCGGACGAAAAAGGTTTCGTTCTGTCCCAACCAGAGCGCCCGGCCGTGGACCTTGATTTTCCCGGAATACGTCGGCTGTGCAATAGCGATATTATCGCCGGCCGTTGTCGGCGTTACGGGAATAAGCAAGGAAGCGCCCAGCATCATCTGCAGCGTACGGGTAAATGACGGGGCCTTGTTCTCCTTGACGAACTCAACCGTTGTGCTGGCAAGAATTGTATGGAGGAGAGCTATTGAGGCCGTTCCGAGCGCGGTCGGCATAGTGATATAGGTCTGGATTTCATTCGTTGCGAGACTCTGGCCTGTCGGAAGTTTGCCATTGTCCCTCATGTTCGTAATGTCAAGCGTCTTCCCGGCGCTTGAATTTACTGCGGCGGCGAACATGGTTTGCTGGCTGGTCCCATGTGCGAATATCATTGTATCGTAAATGGGGTCGGGGTCGGCTGCATATCCATGCTGGACCATTGACTGCCGTTGGTTCGGTTTCTGTATCATAAAAAATTCCTTCTTTCTTTGCGTGTATTCACGCCGTTAGTTGTTATTGTTAAGCCGACAATTCGGCTGTTTTTACTATTGCTATCATCCCATCATTTCGTCTTCGACGCCTACGAAAATGTCATTTTCGTCGTTGCCGAGCATCGCGCCCGGATCGTTGCCGAGCATCGCGCCCGGATCGTTGCCGTTCAGGTTCTCTTCGTGCGGGTTGCCTTCGCCGTTAAGAGTGTTGCCGCTTTCATCAAGCAGTAATGACCCGTCCCGCATATCGACGAGGCGGCCTCTTGCATCCAGCCCCATTGTCGATACTGTAGGAATACTCAGGCTTTCCGCGTCGCCCTGTAAAAGCGGGACGCCGGGGAGATACGTTTTCATTGCGGTAACGCCTGAGACAGCATAACCGCCGGCCGCAACGTCGGCGGCGATATGCCGGTATTTTTTCGGTGTGATCTGGATACCCGCAAGGCCCAGGGCGGCGGGTGCTACTACTTTCATGTGTTTCGATCCCGGCCAGGTTTCCGGTATTTTTTTTGCAATGAAACTGGTCGCGGCCGCGCCGAAAACGACCAGAGCAATGCGCCCCAGGGTGTTAAAGACCGTTTTCGTCGATCCCTCAAGGCCGTCAAATCCCATGCAGTCACCGCTCAAGCGCTTGACGCTGTGTGATACTGCGTAGTGATGTTTCTTGTGGTGAGTGCCCTTGTGTTTCTTTGCCATAAATCCGCCCCCTACATAAAAAGGTTTAAGTTTTTTTGTCGCACGGCGGACGACATTTTTTTTTGCTTTTTTTTTCATATTAAATCTTCTGCTGGGCAATCGCCCTTAACCTGTCTTGTCCAGTTTTATAATACAATACGGCGCCAAAAATTGCAAGTGCGGCGATACCTACCAAATACGG
>JBAVGL010000512.1:0-4322 GCA_049684795.1 Chitinivibrionales bacterium
GGATGCAACATCCTGTCAAGAAGGTTTCCCAAGGCGCCGGGAAGAATGAGCGTAAGGCCCCATTTCATGGCCCTGTCGGAATCACGCAAGGTTTTAAAGTAGGCAACGATCACGACAATCGCCAGAATTGAAAAAATAAAAAAGAAAAGATTGAGCGGAAACGAGGGCAGATATCGGCGCGGATCAAAGCCGAAAAGAGCTCCCTTATTATACACTAAAAGGAATTGAATAAACCTTCCGGCGATTTTTAACGGCGGATGTCCCTGCAATGAATCGACCGCCCAGTATTTTGTAAGCCAATCAATTGTAAAAAACACCAGCGTCAGGACTGCGAAAAACAGCCATTTGCGTTTTATTTTTAATTCAAGCACGTCATCCTCCGAGATTTATTTTTTCTATAATACTCTTAAAATAACTTATGTCGTATCATACCTTTTGCTATTTGCGCGTCCATGAATGTTTCTTTTGCCTTGGTTAAAATCGTTCGTCCGGCAAACGCTCTTTTGACCGGCGCAGCGGTGGTTTTGGGTTTCTGGCTGGCCCAGAGTCCCGCCCCGATATTTTCGCTCTGTTTGCTTGTGGTCGCCGCGATGAGCGCGGTCGGCTTCGGCAATGTGATCAACGATATCAAAGACATCGATTCCGACCGCGTCAGCCATCCCGACCGGCCCCTGCCGAAAAATGAACTGTCGCGCAATGAGGCGATAATTTTCGCTTTTTTCTGCGGATCATTTTCTCTTGCAAATGCTTTTCTCGTTTCTCCATTCCATGGATTGGCCACCCTGGCCCCGCTCGTCCTGTTATGCCTTTACGCATTTTATTTCAAGGCAACTCCCCTGGCGGGCAACGTCGTGGTAAGTTTTCTGGTGGCTTATCCGCTGCTCTTCGGCGGCCTGACCGCGCCGCGCGTGGAGCGTCTTCTTATTCCGGCGCTGCTGGCGTTTTTATTGAATGTCGCGCGGGAAATCGTAAAGGACTTTCAGGACAAAGAAGGGGACGCGAAAGCAGGAATGTTGACTACCGCCGCGCTGCCTGAAAACGTTCTGAAAGCTGTAATACTCACGGTATCCGCGTTATATCTCGTTTTTCTCTTTGTTCCGTTTGCCCTGAAACAATTCGGCATTGTCTATTGCATCGCATGCGCTTTTACAGTAGTACCGATGCACCTCTATTGGTCCTTCCTTGTGTCAGGTAATAAGTGGGCCTTGCGCTTGCCAAAAATCTCCTCGCTTATCAAGTTCGAAATGCTTGCCGGGCTATTGGCGCTTGCGGCAGATCAAGTGATACGGTAACGTTTGAAAAAATTCGAGAAGTTGACTGATTAACAAGATTTATTTAAAAAACCAAACGGCAGTCGATCCCGGATTTTCTGAATGCATTGGCGATCTCGCGGCCCGCTTTGTAAAAGAAATCATCGGAAAGATTGTCCCGCAATTTGTATTTCGTGTAAACCCAGTCGGCATGATTATAGTTCATCCGGTCGACCATAACGTAATCAACTTTTCCTTTAAGCGCCTCCGGCAGAAGCCCGGCCCCCGGAAGCATGGGCGCGATCATGGCATAGGTCCTGATGCCGGCCTTGTGCAATTCGTCAAGCGCCCTGATCCGCTCCCCGATCGGCGGCGCATGGGGTTCGAACAGTTTCCTGACACTGTCGTCCGCCGTGGAAATCGAAAACCCGGCTTCCACGGTTTTCATTTCTTTGAGAACATCCATGTCCCGCAGCACCAAAGGGGAGCGTGTCTGAATAAAAACAGGCCAGGAATGGTCTGATAGTATTTCCAGGCATTTCCGGGTCAACTTGTATTTTGCCTCCAGAGGCTGGTACGGATCGCACACGCCGCTTATCCAAATGCTCCCCTGCTTTTTCTTTTTTTCCAAATCAACCGGCAACAGCTCTGCCGCGTTGATTTTAACGTCCACGAACCGGCCCCAGGGTTCCGCGTGCCCGGTGAACCTTTTCATGAACCGGGCATAGCAGTAGCTGCATGCATGCCCACAGCCCACGTACGGATTTATGACGTAGTCATAAATCTTGGACGGGGAAAGAATGGACTTTGCCTGTATTTCCTTGACGATCATGCCTTAAATCCTCAAAACTGGCATTCGACGCCGCATCCCAATAAAATAAAATTTCTTTGATTTCATATCATGACTATTGTGGCAATTCCGTGTCTACAGGCATTTCGCTGCCCTATAATTTATCGAGCAGTTTTTCCAGTACTTCACCTGCATCTTTTACAAAAACGGGACACAATGTCCTGAACAGTCCTTTTGATTCCGCGGCCGCCATGCCTTCCGAAGTGCTCAAATCAACACCCAGCAGGTCTTTACAGAGAAGGGATTTGTGGATTTCCAAAAACCGGGCGTAAAATTCCGTAATTCCGGCGTAGGCGCGTTTGCGGCCTTCTATTTTATTGCAGCCAGCCGAGCAGCATTTCAAGCCTATAACCATGATTGCTCCGGTTATCGCCCCGCATGTCTCGCCGACGCGCATTCCTCCCGCGAATCCCGATGAAATCCTCAATGCTGTCAGATGGTCAATACCATATTCTTCCCCATAGGTGCAAAGAATCGCCTGCGAACAAGCGCACCCGTCCTTGAATTTGTTTACGGCATCCGTACTTTTATTCATTGCGTTCTCCTGTCAATGAAGTACACCGCCGCGCCTATAAAACCAAGCCCGTATACCGCTCCCGGGGGAGCGCCTCCTTGAATGTTTCGTGCCATTTTTTTTCCTCCATGAGGATTAAGTAATTGAAATCGGAATGTTTTGGACGTGAATAATATTTGTTTTACCATCAGGCATTATTAATTCTCCAATATTAAAAGGGCAATTCTGTTGCTAAGATTGACATATGTCTATCGTGCCTTCCATATAGAGAGCTGCTCTGCCCGAAATCTTCACTCGCTTTCCGGCATGTTTACAGAACAGCTCGCCGCCCCGTTTCGAAACCTGATACGCATGCAGATCGTTTTTGCCAAGCACACCCGCCCAATAAGGGACCAGAACGCAATGCGCGGAGCCTGTAACAGGATCTTCCGGTATGCCGACTCGCGGCGCGAAGAAGCGCGATACGAAGTCGCTGCTATCTCCTCTTGCTGTAATAATGACCCCTCTGCACTCGACCTGATTTAGCGCGTTAAAATCGGGTCGCGCGTCCCGAACGGCATTCTCGCTGTCTAACAATACAAACAGATCTTCCTCCGAACCGAATATTTCTTTTGGAGCAACTCCTAGCGCTTCTTTAAGCCCGACAGGGAAACCAATGGCATGAGCCGGTCTTGAGGGAAAATCCATTTCAAGAAGACCATTGCGCTCAACAACCGATAGCTGCCCGCTCTTTCGCGTCCGGAAAGGGATGTTCTTTTCCGGCCATTTCCGACAGGTAAACAGGACAAAAGCGCTCGCCAGCGTTGCGTGTCCGCAAAGAGCGACTTCCGTAGTTGGAGTAAACCATCGAAGATCAAAACCGTCATCATTTCGCACAAGAAACGCGGTCTCCGATAAATTGTTCTCCGCGGCAATAGACTGGAGCAGTCTGTCGTCGATCCACGTATCCAACATGCAAACCGCCGCCGGATTGCCGGAAAAAACTTCGGAAGCAAAAGCATCAACCTGGTAAATGGGTATTTTCATTTATCGGTTCACATTCCCAGGTGTTTAAAGGCCCCGAAAACAAGGATGGCCGGCCATACGATCGCCTTCAGAAATCCGAGCACGCCGATCCAGAAACCCGTGGCGTGGGAAATGAAGTACACCGCCGCGCCGATAAAGCCAAGCCCATACACCGCTCCCGCGGGAGCGCCTCCATGAATGTTCCGTGCCATGTTATTTTCCTCCTTAAATTCTTTGAAAAAGAGCGATTCTTGTTTCCGATTCTATTTGAATTTCATTTTTTATTGTGCCCATTATTTTTAATTCCTGATGAAAAACATGGTCGCGGCACTTGTGCTGAACGACATCGAAGTAAACGCCCACGAATCAAGATCATATCCGGATTGATATGGTACCCAGATAATATTGTTTTTTTCCTCTGTAAATACAACAAGAACAACGGTTATTTACCGTATTCATCAATTTCCCTTTCAATATGGTTTTCGGAATCGCATTCCCATCGTACCGGATTTTCGCGGACATATTTCCGGATCAAAAATAACGATGTCTCATTTCGGATGACATGTTCGTAATAATCGCGTTGCCATTTGAATTCCGGATTTTTTTCATGAATTCGTTTCGATACTGTGGATTTGAATGATCGGATGATTGTTGGTATCGTACCAACGGTTGGTTTTCCGAATTGTTCCGTTGTCCCCGTAGG
>JBAVGL010000513.1:0-4633 GCA_049684795.1 Chitinivibrionales bacterium
AAGTAAGACAGCGTATAGGTTTGCTCTTTCTGAATCAATTCAAGCGTATAGCGGTCTTCGCGAAAGAAACACCACGTGGTGGGTTTCTTGAAAAGAATCCCTAAACCAGTCACACTGCCAGTCATGGAATTATAATGATCTTCCTTGCCCGCTGTAATAACGGTATCTTTTCCTACCAATTTTCCAACTAATGTAAAGACGTTGCCCAAAATATCTTCCGGAGAAATTTGATTAAATAGTTGATCAAAGTTCATCTCTATTCTTTTCCTTCCTTTTTCAGACATTTAAGAAACGCCTTTCTGGAGCCGCAGGACGTGGCGGATTCTGTCTTGGTGTGGCATTTCTGATACCTTCCTGTCTTGCGCGCACTCTTATGTCTTGGGCGTTTACAAATTGAGTACAACATTCCAGGCATGCCCGAAGTTGCGGCTATCCAATACACTCAACAATCCTATGTATATTTCGCAATTTAGGGCTGCCGGTGTTGCAGGCTGTAAACCGGCCCATTCGCTGCCTTTCACCGCAGCTTTATTTTATTTCTTTGCTTCGAGCTTTTAGGTGTTTGGTTAAATCTGATTTGGTGATTTTCCGGGTGACCAAATCAAGCGTTTTATCCGCCAATTCTTCATCATATGATTCTTCAATTTCATACCCATTCATAAATAAAAATGTAAGCGAACTCGCAAGCG
This sequence comes from Chitinivibrionales bacterium, assembly GCA_049684795.1. GTDB lineage: Bacteria > Fibrobacterota > Chitinivibrionia > Chitinivibrionales > FEN-1185 > JBAVGL01. The sequence continues at coordinate 690 of JBAVGL010000513.1, forward strand.
CGGTTCGCTTGTTTCCATCCATGAAAGGATGGTTTATTGCTATTGAATTTAAATAAGTCGCGGCCATTTCGAAAATATCCATCAGAAATTGACCACTGAATGAAGCTTGTGGCGCTCCCACAGCGGAATCAAGTGCGTTGAGGTCTCGAACACCGGATAATCCTCCGGCGGCTACAATTTCTTGGTCATGGATCTCAATGACTTCGGGAATCGTAAGAAAACGAGGTTCGATGGTCATTTTGCCAGTTTATCCAATGACTTCCGATGTTTCCGAGAAATTTCCCGATAAGCTTCGGATGCAGATAAAGGTCTTAAAAACAGACCGTTTTTTTCCTGGGTAACTTCAAAAGACGCGTTTTCGTCAATATGCAACAATTCAAGAATTGGTTTGTCAAGGACTATTCCACGGCTGTTTCCGATTTTTTGCAAATGTTTAATCATGAGTAGCTCCTTTGTAAGAACATTGTTCTTACTTAATATACCCCTTAAAATTGATTAAGGCAATTTTTATTTTGAAAATTAAATTAGCCCAAGTTCTTTTGCTTTAATGAATGGAGTATAAGAAAACAAATCGAAATTTACTTTAAATTCATTTTCACTTCTGCTGCCTTTCCAAAAATTCACATGGGAATTCTGCCCGCCCAATATCAAGCATATAATTTCCAAGGATTCCGAATCCATGTCAGGGCCACAGTAAACATCTTGAAGAGCTTTTTCCATGTATGTAAACAGAGTCCCGGCCTTTTGATGAATGGAACGCCACTCTTTCTCATATTGCCAAGATTCAGCTTTGATATAAAACAGCTCAAGGATTTGGCTACAATCATTATTGAGGAGCACGGGCACTAAATCTATTTTTGGCATGGCAGAACAATATTTTACCTTTCTTATTTTATTAAAAGGTTCATATTCAGTGGAAAATCCTAAACAGTATCCCTTATATTGATCACCGTAATGTGACCACATGAGAAGATCGTCGTTTTTTTCAGAAAAACAGGAAACACCATTATTTTGTAGAAATCTTTGTTTTTCTAAATGGATAGTACTGTTGGCAATTTCTAAAAATTTATCTCTTAGAATTTGAGTACTTGAATTTACAAATTCATCCCTAACTTCAAATGGTATATCTGGTTTATTAATATAGGCATTGCGAATTTCTTCTATTTCTTGCTCGCTTAATTTTTTAAATCCTGCAGTAATAGCACAGTCGTATGGATCATTAAAGGTAAGAGGTGACCCGAAAAATATTGATTGTGCTTTAAGGTTTTTAATGCTTTGAATATTAAAGTGTTCATATTTGTAAATTTGTTTTGGATTTTCCATAAAATATTGTTCCTATTTTTCGGCGGCGTCTTCCTTTTCCTTGGGCCGGTTTATTGTCTGCAACGTCCGACAAAGCAAGAAGTTGCCGCATTGGCGACATGACGGCTGCGAGCGAAGCGTAGACGCCGACGGAGCCATCAAAGCGGCAATTTGCCGAAGGCCGAGGGCGGCTTTGCGACCGATGCTTGCTTTGTTTGTTGTTTGTCTGTTTGGACACCCCTTGGCTTGCGATGCGCTCTTCGGTTTTCATTTTGCGTATGTTTTCTTTTTCTTTCCTTTTGATCGTGATGTTTTCTTTATGGGGTTCGATAATTCTGTTTCAATCTCTTTAATTGTCGGTAAATTCGATTTCAATTCTTTGGGTATCGCGGTCGTAAGTCTGAATTCCGAAACGCCGATAGGCGCATTCATTTTTCTTAGCGACCATTCGGCAATAATTTTACTTCGTGTTTTACATAAAACAAGACCGATAGAAGGGTTATCAGTTTTTGCCTTAACGGTTTCGTCAAGTGCGGTCAGATAAAAATTAATTTGGCCCGCGAAATCCGGCTTAAATTCTCCGGCCTTGAGTTCAATTGCGATATAGCAGCGCAATTTAAGGTGGTAAAAAAGAAGGTCGATGAAAAAATCTTTCCCATCCGCTTGAAGATTATATTGTCGGCCAATAAAGGCGAAACCGGCACCTAATTCGAGCAGAAACCGTGTAATATGGGCTGTAAGCGCATCCTCAATTTCTCTTTCAAGTGCGTCATCGTTTAAACACAAAAAATCAAAATTGTACGGGTCTTTAAGCGTTTCGCGTGCGAGGTCGGATTGTGGCTTGGGAAGCGTAAGATGAAAATTACTGGCAAGCTTGCCCTTTCGCCGGAAATCATCCGCTTCTATGTGTATAGCCAAAACACTCCGTGACCAGTTATGAGTAATTGTTTCCTTAAGATAAAATTCGGCCTCTGCAATAGATTTTACTTTAGATATGACAAGAACATTGTGTCCCCAGGGAATTTGTCCGGCAAGTTGTTGGACTTTTTTAATTAGTGCAACAGGTTGTTGCACTAATTGACCTTTACCAGTGTAAAACAGAACCCATTGCTTCATGTAAAATAGATTTCGACGGGAAAAACCTTTCATATTGGGAAAATCGCCGTGTAGATCAATGGCAAGCTTTTCGATGAGGAAATCTCCCCATTTAGCTTCAGTCTGCTTTTTAATAATCATTTCGCCAATTTCCCAATAAAGCGAAAGAACGCCTTTGTTCACGCTTATTGATGCTTTGATTTGGGCAGACCTAATTTTTGATTTTATAGAGGCGAGGAGCTTGCCGTATTCAGCGAGATCGATATTTTTTGAGGCCATTTGCTTTTTAACCATTTCTTTCTATTTGATTTACCAATTGAAAATAGGTCGCTCCGGCCATTCTGTCATTCTTTTTAATCGCTGCCATTTTCGCTTTTTATAGTTATAGAAATGTTTCAGCATTTCATGCGCTCCGAGAGAAATCTACTTCAAGCTTATATTGAACCAATTCAATAGCAGGTTTAGAATTAGATGCTTCAATAATTTCTTTTCTTACTTTCCTTGTTCCGCCATGAACTAAAATTCCTCTAGCCGTCTGTCCTGTTTCATTTTGAAGGCGGCGTAGATATTGGCGCAGTTGCTTAATATCATTTATCGACGGTTGATTTTGTTTACATTCTACGATTACTGGCGTTTCATTACGGTCAAGTAATATTACATCCAATCGAGATTTATCCTTAAATACACGTTCTCGAACTTTCTCATTTGGATGCACTGTTAGGCCATCTTCAAGCTTGTGAGGGTATGAGGCAATATAGCCGGAAAGCGATCGCTCATAATCAAAATGAGATGAAAGACTAACCCAATTATATGGATCGTTCATCACTTCTTTCAACTTATCTAAAGATATTGACCTGATTTCTGATAGGGTGGGCCGTAATTCACCTTGTGTAAATCGATAACCTTCTGGAAGGGCGATAATCGTATCTCTATTATCCGATCCAACAGTTAAATCCCAACGTACCATAATTCTGCGACCCATGCCACCATCAGGTTCATCACGAGTGGGCGGTACGAGAGGATCCCAATCGGTGTCTTCTATTGCTTTCCCGGTAATCTGCCCGAGGCGGCCTACGCAATGGCCGGGAAGTGCAACAATAATAAAATCACCAATTTTGATTTCTTGCAAGACTGTCCTGACACGATTCCAGCCATGGTTCTTGCTCTTTTTTCCGGTAAGATAAAAACCCCACTTGCTATACCATCCAACTGATACACACTGACTTCTAAACCAGCGCAACCACATGCCGTGGTGAACGTCTTCTTTGCAGGTTATTTTCCAAAGTGACATAGTGCCTCCCAACAGGGTCTTTGCTTTGATTCCTTATACTTTTATTCTTAGCCACCGCCTATTTACTTTTAATGCCACTAATTGTATTTTATCCCGCGCGGCGTTTATTAGGGTGCCCAAATTGTCAAAACCGGGTAGGTCAGGGGCTTTTCAGCCCCTTTCCCCCCTAAGAACCGTACTTGATAGTTTCCACTCATACGGCTCGCGCACTTCAAAGGCGGTTTCAGTCTAAAAACCACCCGCGCTCCTGAACAAA
>JBAVGL010000514.1:0-5018 GCA_049684795.1 Chitinivibrionales bacterium
GTCAATTTCTTTGCTCATTAATTTTCCTTTTTTTGTAAAATTCTAATTTCTTATTTAATTTTCGTTTTCTGCCTTCTTTATTCCGCCTTTATCCTTGCCACACTCCTTTACCTTGCCGCACCAACAACGGGTCGCTGCCGGTAAGGTCGATGATGGTCGAATGCGTGGGATTTTCGAGCGGGCCCATGTCAAGCATGACGTCGACATCGTGCTCAACGACCGGAATGATGTTTTCCGGGTCCCCTCGCAGGCCGCCCGGCATATTGATCGACGTATTGGCCATCGGCTCGCCCAGCAATTTTACCAGCTCCAGACATACCGCGTTGTCAGGTATGCGCACGCCGACTGTTTTCCGTTTGGGAGCGACCTTTTTGGGGACATAATTGGTTGCCGGAAGAATGAATGTGTACGGGCCCGGTAAATAGCGTTTCATCAATTTAAAATGCCTGTTGTCCATCTTGACGAATTTGCTTACTTGTGAAAAATCCGAACAAATGAATGAAAAAAGCCTGCCTTTGTCCTTTTCTATGATTTTTCCGATTCTGTCCATGGCTTTAGGGTTTGTGACGCAGGCCCCCATTCCGTAAACCGTGTCGGTAGGATACACGCAAATACCGTCTTCATCCTTGAGAAGGCTCACCGCTTTTTCAAGAAGCCTGCGCTGAGGCGTTACGGGATGAATTTTATAGCAAACCATGGTAGCCCTCAAGGTTTTAAACCGGCGCTTTTATTTTAAAAGAAAAAACAAATTTTGCATAAGCATAGGCTATGATTTCGTCGGAAACGGCCCTGAATCCTTTGCTTGAAACCCACCATTTCCGAGCATCGTAACCATTATCGGGAATGCATATTATTCCCGCCTTGACTTTTTCCCCAAAGGCCTTTTGATATAAAAACCAGCTTCGCCGCGAATGCGCTCCCAGCGAAACAACGTTGATTGAATGTATCGATAATCCCGATGTATCCATCCATCGTTTTACATCACAAGAGGCGGCATAGGTCCGGTTTTTTCCGACCTCCGGCGTTGGAACCGCAACAATCAAATTGCTGTCTATTCCCAGTTTTCTATATGTTTCGGCACTCAATTGGGCAAAAGTTTTGTACTCGGACAAATATTCCCCTTTATCCATCGGGCCTCCGGTGGTTATGAGTTTCGCATAATTATTCTTTTTAAATTCATGCATTGCTTCTACCGCCGCATAATCAGGGAGCCAGCCTTCGACTACCAGCACCTTGGCCTGAATGGGTTTATTTAATGACAGAAACGGATTTATTGTGTCTATAAAGACGCACAATGCTCCACAAATCACGATGAGAATGAGGAGCCATCCCAAAAATGTCGGAACCGTGCATGTTTGCTGTTTAAATAATCTTATTTTCATGTGTTTTTCAAGTCGTTTTTTCCCCAAAAGAACGCTTTTATAAAATAACATTTACGCTGCCGTTATTTTAATTAAATATCCCGAATAGCGCCATAAATACCTAAAGAAATCGGGGAAAAATGTCGACGAATATACTAAGAAGGACATTTTAGAAGCCTGGAAAACTCATCAGCAATCAGGGACGATTGCTTGACCTGCCAAACCGCAGGATCCAAGGAGGGACGAATGGAAAACAAAAAGCTCCAGTACAGGAAAAAAAACACTCTTGAAATCTTTTCAAGGAATGAGCATATACCGTTTTTAAGCGGCAGACCGCAGCGTGAAGAAACTATCGGCCATGATGACCTCGTGGATCTTGAAATCATTCTCAACACGAACAACACCGTGGATGAGCTTATTTTAGAATTATAAATAATGCTTAAACGCCGCGCGCAAGGTTTTATTCATCAATTTTATAAATCTTTGCTCCGAGCCCGGCGAAGTCTTCCAAAAAGCCAGGATAGGTAACGCCGGCCGACTCGGCGGAATCGATGATCGTCTCGCCCTCCGCGGCCATGCCCGCGATGGCAAGCGCCATGACCACGCGATGGTCGCCATGACCGTTTACATGGGCGCCCCTTAAAGCGCTGTGATGCACCGTGACGCCGTCTTTTTCTTCCTGAATACGAGCGCCCATTTTTTTCAATTCCCGGGTCATCGCCGCGATGCGGTCGGTCTCCTTGATCCGGGCCTGGGCAACATTGACAATGCGCGTGGTATTGTCCGCCAGGCAACCGAGGACCGCCAGGGCGGGCAGGGCGTCGGGCATAGCATTCAGGTCTATTTCCCCGCCCGAAAAACCCGACGCGCCCTTAACGACCACGGAGCGCTCTTCTCTGTGCAGAACAACCCCCATTTCCTCGAGAACGTCGAAGACTTTCTTGTCGCCCTGCGGGTCGGAAAAATCGGTCCCTCGAATGGTAAGCGTGCTGCCGGTCACGGCCGCCGCCACGGCTGGAAACGTTGCCGATGAAAAGTCGGCTGGTATACTCATATCGATGGGACGGTACTTTTGTCCGCCAAAAATATGGAACCGTGTCAGATCGTCTGCTTTTTCGTATCTGATTCCAAGCCTGTCCAGCCACCACAGGGTGATTTCGACATAGGGTTTTTCATGAAGGTTGACCACGTTTATTGTCGTGTCGCGATTGACGAGCGGACAGGAGAGTAGCAGGCTCGAAACAAACTGCGATGAAATTCCGCTGACCGTTGCGCTTCCTCCACGCAGCGGGCCTTTGATGGTAAAGGGAAGGTCGCGGCCCGTTGCTTCGCAACGATATTCCGCGCCCAGTTGCTCCAGCGCAGCAAGAAGGGGCTTTACCGGCCGCAAGCGTAAAGAACCGTCTCCGTCGAAGCGCCGCGGCCGTTTCCCCAGGGCCGCGGCCGAGGCAAACAGGTTGGTGCTTGTGCCGGAATTTCCCATGTCAAGCTCATCCGCCCCACGTTCATAATTGTTCCCTACCCCGGTCACAATGAGCGTATCGCCCTTTACATCCACATGGGCCCCCATGCTTTTTGCCGCATTGATCGCGGAAGCGCCATCGCCGCTCATGAGGGGTCTGATGATTTTCGAGGTGCCGCTTGAAAGCGTGGCAATAAGAAGCGCCCGGATCGTGTGCGATTTCGACGGGGGAACGTCGATGGCGCCCGAAAGCGTCGATGGCAGCACTCTCCACTTCACGGGGTATGCTCCTGGATTTCATCAACCTGTTGCTGTAATTCTTCAATATCAAAAATCGCCTCAGGCGCCTCAATGCCCGTCCAGAGCTTGAAAGAAGCGAGCCCTTGATATAAAAGCATGCGAAGGCCGTTTTGTGTTTTGCAGCCCGCCTGCCTGGCCAGTTTTAGCAGCTTTGTGGCCGAGGGATTATAAATCGTATCGAATACGGCGATCCCGCTGTGAAGCACTGAAAGGTCTATTGGCGCAGCATCCGTTTGAGCGCTCATGCCGATCGAAGTGCAATTAATAAGCAGCGAACATTCACGGATGCGCTTTAAACTTTCGGGGTCCGAAAAGGTTGCGTGTCCGATACCTATGTTCGCATGTTTCGACACATCCTCCGCAAGCGCTGCAACTTTTGCCGCATCCCTGCCAATGAGCGAAAGGCTTTGGATGCGCCGGTCAAGCGCGAGCGCAAAAGCCAGGGTGCGCGCGATCCCGCCGTTTCCAAGAATGACGATACGGCCGTCCGCCGGATCGTGGCACATCCACGACAGGGCCTTGAAAAACCCTTCGACATCCGTCGTGGTGCCGTGTAAAAGGTTTTTCCGGAAATACAGCGTGTTGACCGTGCCCGTAACGGTTGATAATGGAGAAATTATGTCGCAATATGGAACCACGTTTTTCTTATGGGGGATCGTGACGTTTGCGCCAATAAAAGACAGCGCCCGCAGCGCAATCATTGCCGTGTGGAGGCAATGCGCAGGCACCGTGAGCGGAACATAGGCGTAGGGAAGGCTGAGCTTTTTAAAGGCATGGTTATGAATCTGCGGCGAGAGCGAATGCTCCACCGGATTGCCGATGAGGCCGATGAGCCTGGTGCCGCCGCGAATGGTTTGGGATTGCATATTATTCGTTCAAACTGGTCAAAAATGCCTTGACCTGGTTGCGCCCCGCGTTTTTTGCCCGGTACAGCGCCGCATCGGCCTCTTCGATCATGGCAACCGGCCCCACGAGCGAATCACGGTAGGTCGTCACCCCCAGCGACGCCGTAAGGCGACCGTTGGGCATCTGGTATTCGTTGACAAATCGATAGTCATAAATGGCGCTTCTGATATTTTCGGCCGTCTTCAGCGCAAGGTTAAGGGGCTGGCTGGGAAGCACTATGGCGAACTCCTCGCCCCCGTAGCGCGCGACCGTATCGTCGGGGCTGCATACGGCATGGAGGATCCGCACGGTCTCGATGAGCGCCAGGTCGCCCTGAATATGCCCATTGAGGTCGTTATAGATTTTAAAGTGGTCGAGATCGAGCATGATGAGCGAAAAACCTTTTCCCCCGTGCCTGGCGTTGGAAAATAATTTTTTAAATTCCTCGTCCATGAAATGGCGGTTATATGCTTTTGTCAATTCATCGAGCAGCGACCGGCTTGCCGTGTCTACATACTCGTGGGCGTCCATGATTTTCGGGTTGATGATTTTGCGTTTGATGTTCGTGTAATAATCGAGCGCCGCGACGTGGATGCCCACGTTACGGCCCAGCTTTTCACTCATGATGAATTTATGTTTCAGCATTTCCTTCCAGTCCCGGGACGCCTCCTCTTCGGGCAGCCGTATCTGGAGAAGGGCGAAAATGATGTCACGATAATACGTCCCGGGCTTTTTACCGATTGTATCGAGGTTGTTTTCGTCGTGCTGGATATGGGATTCGATGTCTCCGCTGGCGATCTCGATCCATTTTGTGTCCGTGAGTTTTTTAAGGTTGTCGATATCGTCGATCGACAGGTTGCTTCCCTCCTGCGCTTCAGGCGAATCCGCAGGCGCTCGATTTTCTTCCATGGTAAAACCTTTTTACAAGGGTTAAATTCGAAAGCCCTTCATCCCTCTTCTGCTGGAGGCAGATAAGGTTCTGTACGGGTAATTATCTACGCTAAACGCGT
>JBAVGL010000515.1:0-4969 GCA_049684795.1 Chitinivibrionales bacterium
GCGAACACCACATGTTGCCTTTTTTCGGGAAATGCCACATCGGCTACATTGCCGAAAACAAGGTCTACGGCGTGAGCAAGCTCGCGCGGCTGGTGGACTGCTTCGCGCGAAGGCTGCAGGTCCAGGAGCGCCTCACTCAGCAAATCGCGTCGTGCCTCATGAAGCCAATCAACGCGGAAGGGGTCGGCGTGGTCATCGAGGCGCACCATTTGTGCATGATGATGCGCGGGGTGACCAAACAGAACTCCAAAATGCTCACATCGGCGATGCTCGGCACGTTTCGCTCAGAAATCGCCACGCGCAACGAGTTCCTCAAGCTGATTGGTTTGGAACGTTAGATACTCTTAGTCCAATTTGTCTATGGGTTCGCGTGGAGAATTTGGGCTTAGAGTATCTTACCTGCTTGCCTCTATCTTCGGCAAGGAGGGGCAAGTTAATAACCGGTGAAAATGAAAACGGATGGAGCCTACCGCTAGTCTCCATCCGTTTTGTTGTGCGACCCGATGCTTGAATATTTTCCCTACGGCATCATGATCTGTTTACGATATAAGGTATTATTTTGTGAAATGCCGACAATATAGGAATTGCCGGATTTCGCAAATTGAACCGGTAAAGACAGCGATGTCGCATGCGCTTGCATGGCGGTACGATATAGCAATCTTCCATTCAGGTCGAACACCATAATCGTCCCAGCTTCATTAAAGTTGCTTAAGCGAATGACTCCGGCCTGGGAAATTCCAAAATCCGGGGTCTTCGAATTTCCTTGAGCGCTGAGAGACGGTTTTACCGCGGTCCCTGTTCGAAGCGCAAAATTTGCAGTGAGGGCGGCGGTACCAACAACAGTCACTGTCGCATTCTTCGTTACATAACCGGTGGCTTGAGCTCTTAATGTGCGGGCAATACCGGATTGCACATGGGATATGGTATAAGAACCGTCAGCGGCGGTCGTCGCCGAATCAAGAATAGTTCCCGCGCCGCCGGTCGTGCGAAGATAAACCTTGGCGCCGGATATCGGCGTGCCCGCGGCAGAGTCAGTCACCATGCCGGTGATTGAGCCATACACAATTACTATGAGCTGGAAATTGGCGGTCAGCGCGGCCGTACCGACTACCGTTACCGTTGAGGTCTTTGTCGTATATCCGGTGGCCTGCGCGCTTAATGAACGCGCGATGCCGCTTTGCACATTGGCTATGGTATAGGACCCGTCAGTTCCCGTGGTCGCGGAATCCATGATAGCTGCTCCGCCGCCGGTCGTGCGAAGATAAACCTTCGCGCCGGATATCCCGGTTGCCGCAACCGAGTCGGTCACCGTACCGGTGATTGAGCCATACACAATTGCTATGAGCTGGAAATTTACGGTCAGAGCGGCCGTGCCGACAACCGTTACCGTTGAGGTCTTTGTCGTATATCCGGTTTCCTGCGCGCTTAACGAACGGGCCATTGCGCTTTGCACATGCGCTATGGTATAGGAACCGTCAGTTGCCGTTGTCGCGGAATCCAGGAGAGTACCTCCGCCGCCGGTCGCGCGAAGATAAACTTTCGCACCAGATATCCCAGTGCCCGCCGCGGAGTCGGTCACCGTGCCGGTGATTGAGCCGTATACAATAGCTATAAGCTGGAAATTGGCGGTCAGAGCGGCCGTGCCGACAACCGTTACCGTTGAGGTCTTTGTCGTATATCCGGTTGCCTGCGCGCTTAACGAACGCGCAATGCCGCTTTGTACGTTGGCTATGGTGTAGGAACCGTCAGTTGCCGTTGTCGCAGAATCAAGGATCGTTCCCCCTCCGCCGCCTCCTCCACCTCCGGTGGTGCGAAGGTATACTTTCGCGCCCGCAACTGCCGTTCCCGCAACCGAATCCGTAACCGTCCCGGTGATTGAACCATAGGTTATCTTAACAAGTTGAATACTTACCGCCGGCGGTGTCGCGTTGGTGATGTTTCCCGTTACATTTTTGGAATTATAACCGCTGTCCGAGGTAGCTAGGGTAAAGCTGCCCGCAGGTACGGTATCAAAGCTGAAGGTGCCGCTAGCTCCGGTCACCACGGAATCTCTGGCTGCGCCGTATGCGCCAGTCCCTATGCGAAGCAAAATCTTTGCTCCAGCCAAAGGTGTGCCCCCCGCCGAATCGGTCACAGTGCCGGACACCGTGGCCCGTATGCTTGATGAAACCAAAAACAAATTTTGCGTATAGGTCGCGGTAGAGTCGGTAACGCCTACCGTGGATACAGCAGATGTCAGATATCCGGTTTTTGAGGCCCTGACCTGGCGCGTGCCAACAGTCACGGAACTGAAGCTATACGTTCCATCCGCGCCCGTAGTGTCTCGTAAAGTAACTCCTCCACCCCCAGTTGATGTTAGCGTAACAATGGCGCTGTCGACCGGGGTCCCGGTTGAATCGCCTTCTTTGACAACGCCGCTTACGGTCGCGGCTTGCACCGATAGCACGTTAAGCGCTATAACAGACACAATTAATCCGAATTTCTTAAACATACCAAGCCTCCAAGATTGATGTGACGATTTAACCAATATTTTCGTAAAAATGCCCCCGGGACTTTTCATTTATTTATCTGCAAACTTCATGACCCGGGTATTCATGAAATTTGCCGTCGTTGAAATAGCCTAACCTCCTTTCAGCTATTTGTCTGTTTCAAAATGTGCTTACTATTTTTTTGTTATTCTTCGCAATATTGTTATTTGGGGTAATCGATATTTAAAACCAGTGTGAGATAATATATACGCTAATGTGATTATGTGCAATAGCCATCAAAAAAAAGCGCTTCCTGATAGAAAGCATAATAATGAATAGAATTGGATTGGTGGGAAAAAAGGCGAGCCTATAAAATGTGCTATCTCATTGACATATCTGAGTAGCCTGCCAGCTCGTGTCGGCGCTGGCGGCGTTCAACCAGTTCTGTATATCATTCGGAAGGTTCCCGCACAGCGCATTGTAGTCAAAATTAGCGAACCGGTGGTCCGAGGGCAGCCTGGTGATTTGCCACGGCAGGGTATATAGCGAATTGTATTGCGCGTCAAAAAAATTCAGGCCCCACAGCAGCCCTAGTGACTGAGGAAGCGAATCAAGGGAATTATTGCGGACCACAATCGCCTTGAGAGAGTTGCAATAAAAAAGATCTTCGGGAATGGAAGTAATCTGGTTATATCCCGCGTCAAGGACTTCAAGCGAACGGCAGTTTTCCATTCCACCCGGCAACGCGCTCAAGCGATTGTTGGAAACGTCGAGATTCGTGAGTGAATCCAATTGGGTCAATTCTCCGGGCAGCGCCGAAATAATATTATTTGTCAACGACAACGTCTTTAAATGCCGCAAGCTCCCGATTTCCTTGGGCAAGCCGGGCAGTGAATTCCCTTGCGCGGAAATTGACTGCAATTCCGAAAGTCCCTCGATTTGGGCGGGCAGGACGGTAATATTTTTATAATCCAAATTTATTGCCGTTATTCTAAACGGCCAGGGGCCAACCGATACTAATGACTGCCACGCCATTGAATGCAGGCCATTGCTATCAAGTATCTGACTCAGCACGACCGAATCCGCGGGGAATATTTTTCCTGATGTCCTGGGCAGGTTAAACTGCCCTATGTCGTGTTTCGCGCCTGAAGCAATGGTTATCCCTGACGTATCGCACGGATAATATATAGGGACATTTGATATAAACCGGATGGAATATGTGCCTTCCGGCAAAGCATTCAAGGTAAAATCGCCCATCGAATCGGTTGTCGCGCTTATGTCAAGACCGTAAACGCAGGCAGTGATGGTTTCACCGCCGCCGGTTGACGGGGGAATATTCCCGACGATGGACCCGGTAGGCTTGAGCGTTCGGGTGGACACGACGATTAAAGAATCTGCGTTGCGGACCGTGCATGCCAAAAAGGCCCCATTATTATCGCCGTCGACTATTTCTATTCTATAGGCGCCAGTGTCAATGGCCCCCAAAAAGTATTTTCCGGAATCGTTCGTTACCGCGTCGACAAGAAGAGTGTTGGTTTTATGCAATGCGTTCCCCGCGGTATCGAGATAATCGGCACGACGAAGCTTGACACTTGCGCCTGAAACCGGCCGGCCGTTCGTATCAACGGCGCTTCCGGCAATGCCCACGGTTTCCGTGCCGCTGCCGCCGCGCTGCGAAGATTCGGCCAATTCCCGGTCGCAACCCATGATTGCAAACAAGGCAACAACGCTGGTAAAAACAAATTTAGCGGTCTTCATCTCTGTTGCCCTTGGGGTAACGGGAAAGCGGAAAAATCTGGAAGTTGATTTGATAGACCCTGTCGACATGGTTCGGGTCGTTCTTGACCAGTTCAAGCATTTCGCGCCTGAAAGATTTCAGCTTTTCGCCTATTGTCCGGTACATCGGCCCCGAAAAACTCAGAGTCAGCGTCGAAATGTCCCGGTCCTCTTTTGCAAACCGGTCTATTGATTCTTTCGCAAGGTCCAGTGTTGAAAGCTGGAAATTATTAATGGCAACGGTTTTTGCGTCGTATCCGGTGCTTATGAGAACATCGGTTTGAGCATAAAACCCGTCTTTATCTTTTTTTATAAGATTTAACCGTTCAAGAAGCTCTATGGACTTCTTTGCCTGGGAAGGACTTATGGACGGAACTACGCTTTTTGCCAGTTCCTTGTAATTACCGTTAAATTCATAAAATGCAAGAAGCTCCCGAATGGCCACGTAATACCATTTCTCAAAGAATTTATATTGCGATACTTCAACAATTTTTACTTTTGATTTTGAAAATGCGAGTATTTTTTCAAACCACCTTTTTTTATCAGCATGGCTTTTGGCCTGGTTATACAGCACCAAAAGCCCGAAATAATCGGCTTCGCTCTTTTTAAGTTTACAAAAATCAACGAATTTCAAGGCCAGTTCATTGGATATGTTTGTTTTTCCCTGGAGTATTTTTGAAAAAAAACCCGAAGAATTGAATCCGACCTTTTGAGCTATGTATCGA
>JBAVGL010000516.1:0-6476 GCA_049684795.1 Chitinivibrionales bacterium
TTAGCGTAGATAATTACCCGTACAGACCTTATCTGCCCCTCGGCAGATTAGAATATAAACTACATAATCCATCGCAACGTAAATTATTTTTTCTGGCTTAGAAAGGACATTTTATGACATTCCTGGATATTGTTAAAAAGCGCTATTCGGTCCGTGATTACGCGGACACTCCGGTAGAGGAAGAAAAGCTCCTTAACATTTTGGAGGCGGGAAAATGGGCCCCGTCGGCATGCAACATCCAACCGTGCACCATTATCGTCATTCGCGATGGCGCCACAAAACTGAAACTCAGGCCCGCGTACAATCGCGACTGGTTCGTGAGCGCCCCGGTTATTCTGTCCGTATGCGTGGACAGGCTGAGCGCCTGGGTACGGGCCGACGGGGTCAGCTACGGCTTTGTCGATGCCGCAATCGTAATTGACCACATGATTCTCGCGGCCACGGAGTTAGGGCTGGGCACCTGCTGGATCGGCGCTTTTAAAACACAGGAAGCAAAACAAATTCTCCGGCTTCCCGAAAATGTCGAACCGGTCGCGTTCATGCCTTTAGGCTACCCTAAAAGCCAAGCGCCCAGGAAAAAACGGAAAGACCTGGAAGAACTTGTTTGCTGGGAATATTTCGGCGGGAAGAAATAAGGAGATTTCAAAAATGCGAAAGAGGCGGGGAAAAGTCAGCGTTTATCTTTTGTTTCTCATTATTGGGCTGCTTGTCGGCGCGATCGCGGGGACCGAATTTGTCAAGTGGCTCTACAGGCAACAGGATGCTTCCCCGGCCACTATCGCCACGCCCGCCCAAACCGCCTGGATGCAGTCAAATCAACCGTCCACGGACCAAGGCGCCGTCAGTATATCGCGTGAAAACGCCATTGTCGAGGCCACCAAAATGGTTTCGCCCAGCGTCGTCGGCATCGTGGTCACGCAAGTACAGCTCGTCCGGCACCCGTATGGTTCCGACGAGTTCTTCGATTTCTTCTTCGGCCCCGAACTCATGCCCCGCGTCAAGGAAGTGGAACGCATGGGCTCGGGTTTTGTATTCTCCAAAGAAGGGTATATCCTGACCAATTTTCATGTGGTTGAAGGCGCCCAGAAGCTCTTTGTAACGTTTTCCGACGGAAGACAGCTTGAAGGCAAAATCGTCGGGGTCGACCCGCAGACCGACCTTGCCGTCGTGTCGGTAAAAGGGCCGTCTTTTTCAAGCGCCAGGCTCGGCAATTCCGACACCCTGCTCATTGGAGAGTGGGCCATCGCGATCGGCAACCCTTTCGGTTTCTTCATCAACGACGCCCATCCAACCGTCACGCTCGGCGTGATAAGCGCGGTTGACCGCAATTTCGCGCCGTCGGAAGGCGTCTATTACCAGGGCATGATCCAGACGGACGCCGCGATCAACCAGGGCAATTCCGGCGGCCCGCTGGTTGACGCAAAGGGAGAGGTCATCGGCATCAACACTTTTATCTTCACGGGAAGCGATAACAACCGGGGATCGATCGGCATCGGGTTTGCCATTCCAATCGACCGCGCAAAACGGGTTGTCAAGGAGCTGCTCTCCTTCGGCAAGCGCCGCACGATTTATACCGGTATTTCGGTGCAGGACCTAAACCGCTCCATCGCGCTTGCTCTCGGCTATGACCGGACAAACGGCGTCGTGGTCTCGGAAATCCATAAAGGGTCTCCCGGCGAAACGGCGGGACTTAAACGAGGCGACATCATTTTGCAAATGGGGAACCGGCGGATCTATTCGTCGGGTGATATCGAAGGGTTTTTCCTCGATTATTTTGTCGGCGACTCCGTAAACATCGATTATTTCAGGAGCGGCAAGCGTCAACAGACCCGGATCATTTTAAAAGATTATCCCGGAGCGCGCTGATTTTTTATGTTTTATGGAACTCTGAATAAGTATATTTAATGCGAAACTCGGCTGCCGAATCGTCATATATAAAAAGGGATCTTTTATGGTCAACTTAAAGGAAAGAAATTTCTGGACGCTTGTTCTCGTCGTCGTCGTAGGCATTCTTATCGGTTCATATTTAAGCACGCTGATTGCCCTGATTCCCGGCGGAAATAATGTCGTCAAAACGTTTTTTGCTTATAATTTCATATCCTTTGGCCTAGGTTTTCCCCATCCTTTGTATATCGATATAAGCGCTGTAAAATTCCAATTCGGTTTTCAGATGAAGTTCAATCTGTTCAGCGTCATCGGAATTTTCGTAAGTCTCTACTTTTTCAGATGGTACAAATAAGTGAAGAACCCCGCAGCAAGCTGCGAGGCATCTTCCATATCACCATAAGGTTCTGGTAAGGACTATTTTTCATGAGTTTTTTTGCCGAGCCGGTGGCGCGTGTTGTAAAGCGAATCCACAACGGCGATATGAGGTGCGCTGATATTGTCGCCCGATCGCTTGAAACCATCCACAATAAAGACAACGACATTCACGCGTTTATTTCGATCCAAGCCGACCGCGCCCGCGACCGCGCGAGGTTTCTTGACTCACTTGACCAAGGAAAAAAGTCCGCGCTGCCGCTGTGCGGCGTGCCTGTTGCGATAAAGGACAATATCTGCATACGCGACGTACCCACGACCTGCGCTTCAAAAATGCTTTCCCATTTTGTCCCGCCCTATTCCGCCGCGGTCATTGAGGCTCTGGAAAGCGCGGGCGCCGTGTTCGTGGGGAAAACAAACCTTGACGAGTTTGCAATGGGGTCCAGCACCGAAAATTCCTATTTCGGAGTTACCCGAAATCCTCATAACCTTTCGCACATTCCGGGGGGCTCAAGCGGCGGCAGCGCCGCGGCGGTTGCCGCCGGCTTTGTTCCCCTTGCGCTTGGGTCCGACACGGGCGGGTCGATCCGTTTGCCCTGCTGCTATTGCGGGACGGTCGGCCTTAAACCCACGTACGGACGCGTCTCGCGCTACGGCCTTGTGGCGTTTGCGTCCTCCCTGGACCAGATAGGCCCCATGGCAAACGATGTCCGCGACATCGGGCTCCTGTTGTCCGTCATATCGGCGCCCGATGACAGGGATTCGACCTGCTCTTCGAAGCGGTTTATCGACGATCAGGAGCTCTACAGCGGCAGCGTTGAAAACCTGACCATCGGCGTGCCCAAGGAATACTTCGGGGAAGGGCTATCGGAACCGGTGCGGACGGCCATCCGTTCGCTTATTGAAACGTTGTCGCATGCGGGCGCGACCTTCATCGATCTTTCGCTGCCCAACCTGGACCACGGCGTCGCAACCTATTACATCATCTGTACCGCCGAAGCGTCCTCGAACCTGGCCCGTTACGATGGGGTCAAGTACGGTTTCCGGTCCGACGCAACGCGATCGCTCCTGGAAATGTACCAGTCGACCAGGCAGGAAGGGTTTGGCGCAGAAGTCAAGCGCCGCATCATGCTGGGCACGTACGTTCTCAGCTCGGGGTATTACGATGCATATTATTTGAAGGCCGCCAGGGTGCGCACCCTCATAGCTCAGGACTTTGACCGGGCCTTCTGCAAATGTGACGCGATCATATCGCCCGTCGCGGCCACCACGGCCTTCGCCATCGGTGAGAAATGCGATGACCCGCTTTCCATGTACCTTACCGACATCTATACGGTATCCGCGAACCTTGCGGGCATCCCCGGCATAAGCGTGCCGTGCGGTAAAGACGGCGATCTGCCCATCGGCGTGCAATTCATGGCCCCAAAATGGCGCGAAGACACTCTGCTCAGATTGGGTTTTGCAACACAGAACATGCTTCGTGACCCGGTATAAATGGGCCGCCACTATGATATATTTTGCCTATGCACGGTCGTTTTTATTTTCGAGTGTTGAATAGAGCGTTTGCAGTCGCGCTTTTGTTTTTCGCGGCGGGCTGCATGGAGCCGGCGGTGCGTTATACCCGGGACAGTGCCGGAAACACGCACATGATGGTCCCCGGAAACTGGGACTATCGGACGCAATACAGGGTCCCGCATACCCGGCTTAAGAAAATCGCCGACTCATACCTCGGAACGCGTTATAAAAACGGCGGCACAAGCAGAAAAGGGGTCGATTGTTCAGGTTTTGTTTTTCTGGTTTTTCAGGAACTTGCCAGTGCAACGCTGCCGCGGTCATCGGGCAAACAATGGAAGATGGGCAAAGGCGTGGCTTTAGGCGAGGCCCGGGCCGGGGACCTGGTTTTTTTCAGGGGCGGGATCTTCAACGGCGTCAATCACGTGGGCATTTATATGGGCAATAATACATTTATCCATGCAAGCAATAAAAACGGCGTCATGTACGATACGCTGGATGAAGCCTATTATAAAAAACATTTTGCGGGGATAAGGAGGATATTGTAAAATGTCAATTGCATTTCAGGGAGAACGGGGCGCATTTACCGAGTTGGCCGCCATCCAGTATTTTGGCGGCAAGGAAAAAACAATGGCTTTTCCCCAATGGGAAGATGTGTTTGAAACGGTTGAAAAACGGAAGGCGACCTTCGGAATCATTCCCATTGAAAATTCCCTTGGAGGCAGCATCCATCGCAATTATGACCTGCTTTTGCACCACGATTTATTGATTACCGGTGAAATTTATCTTAAAATTTCACAATTCCTCCTTGCGAACAAAGGCGTGGGCATCCGGCAGATAAAAAGGGTTTTCAGCATCCCGCAGGCCTTCGAGCAGTGCAGGCGCTATTTCAAGGCAAACCCGACCATGCAATGCGTTCCCGTTTCGAACACAGCCGCGGCGGCAAAAAAAATAAAGGAGGAACGTCTTGTTGACGCGGCAGCGGTTTCCTCGATGCAGGCCGCGATCGATTACGATTTAAAAATCCTGGCCAGGGACATCGAAGACAACAAGGAAAACATCACCAGGTTTCTTGTCTTGTCAAAGAAACAAACGCTTATGCACGGAACACGTGCAATGAAAACATCGGTGGTTTTCGCCCTGAAAAATATCGCGGGGGCGCTCTTTAAGAGCCTGAGCGTCTTTGCGCTGCGCGACATCAACCTGCTTAAAATCGAATCCCGGCCCGTGCACGGTAAACCCTTCGAATACCTGTTTTATCTGGACTTTTCGGGAAGCGAGCACGATGAAGCCCAAAGCAATGCCATCAATCATTTACGAGAAATCACGGTATCGTGCCGCGTTCTGGGGTCGTATCCGGTGGGCAGGCTGGCGCACCCGGAATACAGGAAAAGGTAAAAATCAGAGGCCCGTCTTTTGGAACGGGCCCCAGACGGGAAAGCTAAGGCCTCACTGAATAGCTTGTAGCGTTTCGAAGTTTCTTGATAAACTCATCGTTTTTCAAACGATGATTCAAGGTGTTTTTCGTCTTTTGGACTTTAGCCAAAGGCGCCCCACCCTTTTGGTTGGCCAGGATAAATGAATTAAACCATGCCGGAGCATCGTTAGGACAAGATGTGGGATTTCCGTAAACGATCGATGGAGCATGTGAAGCAACGGAGCTTGAATACGTTACATCGCCTTGATTGCTAAAAGTTACGGTAACCACTTCTCCGCTTATGGCGCCGGTCATTCTGACGGTATTTCCGTTTACCTGAGAGAGCGTAATGGCAAGAAGGCTGTCCGCGGAGCCATTCCCATAAACTGAAGTCCATTCAGTGGTAAATAATTCGGCATATGAATATTGAATAATCACGGTGTTTCCGGTAAATTCGACCTCCATATTACCCACGCTCATAGACCCCTGCAGACTGTTTTCCGAATCAAGTTGGGCTTTTTCGGTTGTCGTAAGCGCCCCTCTTAAAACCGAATCACCTTCGCTGGTAAGGCTCCAGACGCCCGTCAAGCCGGGGCCTCCGCTTACACGGGTAAAAACATCGTAGGTCTGAAGGATCAGATTCGGGTCCGAATACTCATAATAATTGGTGTCCGGAGGATCAAACGTCTCAAGCGTATTTCCCGAGATTTCAAACTGCATAACGCTTGAATCAGCCGGTGAAATCATGAGGTAATTGCTGTCACAATAATTTTCAGTCCCCGCCGGTATTCGCACAACCAGGGTATTTCCGGACACGGAATAGGTACCATTGATCCCCGACGGAGACGTTGGGTTGGATTTGTTGTTATCATTGCAATTCACAAAAACGATGCACAACGCCAGGCAACTTGCAAAAACCGTTAACTTTGACATCATTGTCCTCCTTGGAAAGAAAGCGGGTGATGGGTGAGTTCTTAATTTATAATTATGGCGTGGACTTGTCAAAACGTTTCTGGAAATAATGTCCGCAAAAAATTTTAAAAAGTTTATATTATTATCATGAGCGATACTTGAATCAAATTTATCAAGGAGAAATTAAAAATGTTCACTGAAGCGCCTGCCATGGTTTCAGTAACGGCAAAAGCGACGATCATGATTTTTGTTGCATTCGCAGGTCAAAGGGTCATTGCCGCCGCCGATGATTATCTCTGGCTCCACGTCGACGGCAAGTATATCAAAACATCTCCCGTTGCCGATCCTCCGAACCAGATATTCGTGGCCGCGGGCG
>JBAVGL010000517.1:0-11788 GCA_049684795.1 Chitinivibrionales bacterium
ATGTCGGTTTCCCTTTTTTGCCTTATACGGTCTTTCGGTGAAAAGGAACCTTTACCTCTTTTTAAAAATACCGTGCAAATCATCAGCACCTGCTGTCTGGGCATTTTTGCGGTCCATCCGATGATTCTGGAACTTTTAAACGGTGGAAAGCTGGGAACAAGACTTTCCGCGTTTACAATCACGCCGCTTGTTGGTATTCCGCTCACCTTCGCCGCCGCGCTCGCCGCGTCCATGGGCATTACCTGGCTTTTACGTAAAGCGCCGCTGCTGCGAAATGTGGTTTGAGGTCCGGGTTTATTTCCCTAAAATCTGATGGATGAGAGAATCGAGTCTCATTGTAAGTTTTGCGGCGCCGATAGTGCACAGGTGATCATAATCACCGGCGTCCTGGTCGGTGTAGTCATTGTTCCCGTTTTTATAGGCGTCGTAGAAATGGAAGTAGGGGTTATTGGTTTCCAGGGACTTGAATATAGTGATTATTGTGTCCCCGGTTGCGGACGAGGGCCCGCCGGCCGCGAAATATCCGGTATTCGCATAATAAGGACTGAAGGGAAATAAAACCAGGAGTAAATGTATTTTCAGCGCCGACAGGTCGTTTGCCAATTGCGTAAGCGCGTTGAAATTATTTTGGAAATTCGTGTCGCTTGTTGTCCAGTCAATCCTCCCGGACAAGCCATCGGACGGTTTTCCCCATCCCTGGCAATCCATGGGCATCAGGCCGAAGGAATCGAGGCCGCAACAGGAGAAAAAATTTGCCTGCCTCAGCGCATTTTCGACCGCGGAGGGCAAACCGGTCTTCCAGAAATTGTGCTGTTGATCATAAGCATATCCTTTACTTACTGCAATGCTCGCGCTCCATAAATCGCCGTCGTCTCCGCCGGGGTTCGCCATCCAGCTTGGCATGGCGCTCATGCAGACAACTTTCAATTTCGGGCACTGATTTAACGCGTAGTCCCTGACGATATGTGACGACGTCGCGATTCCGGCGCCGGAAATTCCCATATTCAAGGCCATAAGGTTAGTCAGTTTTGTGCAATCAACGTCACGGAGCGTTTGCGAACTGCCCACGAACAACACGTCAAGGTCCCGGTGCATTTTCCAGAAAAAATGCATTTTATTCGAGAACAGCCCCTCGAAATCATTGAGTGGCGGATCATAGTAGGCGCCAAGGCTGTCGGGCGGGATTCGGGAAGTATCGGAAACGATCCCGGTTATCCACAAATAGGGATTTTCAAGTTCCTCACCCTGCACGACCGGTATCGACGTTTTGTTTCCGAGATTGACAAATCGAATTTGGCGCGAGTCATCGGTTCCGTCCCTGGTCGTAGCCGCGGCAAACGCTCCGGAGGCGGCCCATTCAGGGTAGTCCCACGAGTCTTCGCCGTCGGGACATTTGATCCAGGAAACCACGTTCCCCGAAAAATCCATGACAAACAAATATTGGTGCGGCCCATAGCTTGTCTGTGTCAAGGAACTTGTTGGGCCGCATCCGAAATCCAGGAACAAACAGCGGTCGCCATGGTCGCGGTCATTTGAAATCGACACATTGCAGACTTGCGTGGAGCCCGCTGCGTCTTTACCGTTAAAGGGCGGGAGAAAAAGCTGTTTTTCCTCATGGGTAGTCATGTTTTGTATCATACACCTGGTATAGCCTGTTATCAGGTGAAGACCGTCGGATGAAAGACCGTCGTGAAAGCTTCCATTTGACGCCAGAATGCGAGGATCGCCCACAGGTCGGCCACCGCGCATCGTTTGCAGCATGGTCATTGTAATCGGCCAATCCGCTGAGGCATTGTCAATCGCGGAATTGGTATAAACCAGGCAGGTATCGTTGGTCGCTAAGTCAACCCGCCATCGCGGAACAAAGCCGCTGTCCGTAGAAAGCCTCCAGGGGCCCGCGGCCGCTGAATCAAGACACCGTATGTAGACCGACGACGCCCCTCCGAACCCTTCGTTTCCTGTGCAAAAGGCGACGAATTTCCCATCGGGCGAAATTGTCGGCGAATGTACGTTATTATTGTCAGTGAATTCCCGCAGGCGCGGATACGGATCGTTAAAATCAATGAAACACAAGGTACGCAGCGCCGGGGGCGTTACGTTAACAAAAACAAGCCGTGCCCTGCTTGAAGTAAGAAATGACTTTACATCAGGATTTATAATGTCGACGGCGTTCGTAAGGACCGACATGGTGTCCGTCGTGATATAGGCGCCGTGGGGAATTACGCCGCGCGCGCAACGGAACCCGATAAAATCAACCGCGGTTGCGGGTGACAGCGGGTAAACAGCCGACCGCAGGGAAGGCCGTAAATATAAAAACCCGTGTTTGAACGAACCGCCCTTGATGACGCGTTCGTAATTGGGGTCCGGACCGGGGGCGCCTATGGAATTGGTTATTGTTTTGACAGAATAGCTTCCTTTCCAATCCGCGACCCATTCATACGCGTTACCTGCCATGTCGTAAAGCCCGAAGGCGTTCGGCTTGAGAAGGGCGACGGGGTGGATCGTGTTGGACGAATTGGTGTCGAACCATGCCGTCGCCTGCGCGGAGATCTTGTCGCGGAGAAGCGGAAACGGTATCTGCGAGGTTCCCTCGCGCGCGGCAAACTCCCATTCCGATTCCGTGGGGAGGCGGTAGCCGTCGATTTCATAATGTATTCTGAGACCGGTCAGGTCGTACACATTGCCCGAGGGATATTCTTTTTTATCGAAGTACGTATAAACGGTGTCAAGGCCTTCCCGTTTGCTTTTTGCGTTACAGAAAAGCACTGCGTCGAACCAGGTTATGGTACAGACCGGGAAATCATTCCCTGCTCCGGTATTTGTTCCAACGGTTTTCCCGTTAATATCGGCATATTCCTTGACCGTCACTTCGGTGGAATCAATCCAATAATTGTAGGTAAAGGAGCACCGCATGGGCGGCTGTTCAAGGTCTGAAGCGGACGCGGAAGAATCGTTTGCGCCTTGAAGGAAATTTTTCCCTGCCGCGGCAATCGCATGCATCCCGGAATAATGGGATGAAGGAATTTCAAGCGGGGCATTATTCGGGGCGCACAGGAGAACGGGCATCAGCATGCCCATGACTACCAGTTCTCGAATCAATAAACGGCAGGTATGCATGGAGTAAATCTTTCCGCCTGTAGTCAAGCACGGCAGAATATGAATCGAACGCTTTTGGTTCAAAAATATAACAGGGGATCACGCGCTTGCCAGTTTGAGCGCTTCTTCGGCTATGTGCTGGAGAGGAAGCACGAATTCCGCGGCGTCCAACTTTACCGCTTCGCCCGGCATACCGAAGACCACGCACGTTTTTTCGTCCTGGGCTATGGTATGGGCGCCCGCGTCGCGCATGGCCTTGAGTCCTGAAGCGCCATCGGCGCCCATTCCGGTCAAAATAATGCCCACGGCATTGCCGCCCACGAATTTTGCCACGGAATTGAACATGACCTCCACGCTGGGCCGCTGATGGAACACCTGCGGCCCGTCTTTAATTTCCACGTAATACTGCGCGCCGCTCCTCCTGACGACCATGTGGAAGTTCCCCGGTGCGATGAGCGCCCGGCCGGGAACGATCTGGTCGCCCTGCACCGCTTCCTTGACGTCGATCTCGCAGATGTCATCGAGCCTGTCGGCGAAGGAGCGTGTGAATTTTTCCGGCATGTGCTGGACAATCACGATCCCTGGAGTGGTTTTCGGCAGTTGCGCAAGCACGTGCTCGATGGCCACGGTCCCTCCGGTGGAGGCGCCGATGGCTATGATTTTATTAGTCGTCTTAGTCAATGAAAGCCTCTGTGGAGGCCGTGCGGAAAGGTCCATATTTATCCGGTGGATCTTCTCGAAATTGACTTTTGACGCCGCGCGGATCTGGTCGATGAGCACATTGGTAACGTCGCCGACCGTATAGGACTCGCCGGGCTTGGCGATCACGTCGATGGCGCCTGCATCGAGCGCCTCCATTGCCATCTGGCTTCCTTTTGGCGTGAGTGAGCTCACGATGATCGTGGGTATCGGATGGTGCTGCATGATTTTCCTCAGGAACGTAAGCCCGTCCATGCGCGGCATTTCGATATCGAGGGTCATGACGTCGGGCTGATGCAGGAGTATCTTGTCACGCGCGATAAAGGGGTCCATGGCGGTGGCCACCACCTCTATGTCGGGGGCTTTCGAAAGCTCCCGCGTGAGCACCTGCCGCACCACGGCCGAGTCGTCGACGATAAGGACTTTTATCATGGATCAGGATACCCGCCTCTCACTCCTCGCTTCTTGCTCCTCACTCCTCGCCTCTCACCCCTCACTTATTATCTCTATCACGAAAAGCACCGGGTTCCCCTCGGCCTGCAGCCATAGGCTTGATTTGCTGTTGTAGTGCTTTTCCATGAGCGCGGGACTTGTCTTTTCCGGCAGTCCGAGTTCGAAAACCAGCGCTTCCCCAAAAGCCGCGGTCAGGAAATTTCCCACGATCATGTTGAGCATTTCCTTGAGGGCGTCCAGGCCTTTTTCTTGCGCCGCCCCGCTTTCCTGGTCGATGCCGAGCATATTGGCCGCCACGCCGCAGGCAAACCCGCTGCTTACCCACATGTGGACCGCGCCGGACGGTCGCCCGCTGAACCGCAGCGAGACCCCTTCCGCTTGCCAAGTGTCAAGGGCCGGTTTGTCGCTATCGTTCATGCGGTCGGTGAATATGAACGCTGCCGCCTCAAGTACGCGGGTCATGGTCTGGGCCGCTGTTTCAAGCATGGTATCCATTATTAATTCTCCCATTCGCCAAGCGTTTTAATGATAATGTCCCTGATATTTTCAGGGGTGAACGGTTTGCGCAGATAGCCCTTTATGCCTTTGCTTTTGAGCTCTTCGATGCGCGTCGTGCTCCCTTCCGTGGAAACCACGACCACGGGTATGTTCTTGAATTCGCTGTTTTTAGCCATTTCGTCAACAAGCTGCATGCCGTCCATCACGGGCATGTTGATGTCGGTGAACACGATGTCCACCCACGCGCTCGTAAGCTTTTCAAGCGCGTCCTTGCCGTTGATGGCCTGGATGACGGAATCGATGGGAAGCTTGGTCATGGCCAGGGTGCGTTCCATCACCGCCCGGATCGTTTCGGAATCGTCGACTATCATAATGGTATAGGCCACACAAGCCTCCTTTGATCAGGATTTATTGTCCCCCTCAAAGAGGGGGAGATATTTCGCTCCTTCCCCTCTCCTTGGCAAGGAGAGGGGAGAAAGGGGTGAGGTAACTCCCGGTCAGCTGTCGAACATTTTCATGACATCCCGGTATTTACAGGCAGTCCGCGCGCAAAGGTTCTCAAATGCGTCGCGCGTGAGGCCCAGCCGGTCGACGACGGTATCGTCGATCGCCATGCTCATGCCTTCGTTTCCCAGCCCTTCGCCTATTGAGTGCGCAACGATATTGGCTATCTTGACGCTGTCGGCGACGGGGTCGGCAGTCCCGTCAACCGCATGGTGGTTTGCGATGGCCGCCACGATCGCCTCCGGCAATTGCCAGGCCCCGGCGACCTGCGCTCCGATGTCCGCGTGGGAGAACCCCAGGACCTTTTTTTCCGCGGTTTCCACCGGGCAGCCTGCGGCCGCGCTTGAAACCATCGCCCAGAGGCTTTCCATGTCCGCCTGCGGCGCTACCCGGCCGATGATCAGCTTTCCTATGTCGTGCAGCAGCGCGGCTGTAAACGAGATGCCGCTGATGTGTATTGTGGCGCTTGCGTTCAGCAATTCCGCGGCAGTCGCCGCGGCCACGCTATGCCGCCAGAGCTCGTCTTCGGTGTAACCGTATGCGGGGAGCATCGTTTTCAATTTTCCCTGGACCCGCCTGCCCAGCACCTGTTCGAGTATGCGCGCGCCGCCGAGCCGTATTACGGCGTCCTTTACGTGCACGATCTTTCTCTGCGACGCGGAAAATGCCGAGTTGGCGAATTTCAAGATATCGGCGGTAAGCGCCAGGTCGTAACGGACCACCTCGACGATCTGGTCGACCGTACTATTACCGTCGCCCACTAGCGCGGCAAGCTTGATTGCCGTGGGCGGAAGCGGGTCGAGGCCCTTGATTTCAGCGATAATGTTTTTAATGTCGATCATAGTTCCTTCGTCTGCCCATGGCTTGAAAACCATGTTTTCCCGGAGCCGATCTCAAGATACAGCGTGCGGGGGATATGGTCGCCGACGTTTTCGGCGGCGATCATGACATTGTTTTTCCAGAAAAGTTTTCTGGCGATCACGATGTTGCGTTTGCCGATGTCGAAAAAGTCCCTTTGTTCGAAGACCTGCGCACCCCCGGTAATGACCACGCGGAGGTTGTCTTTCGTGGCGCCTTGTTCGTAGGCCTTCTCGAACAGAAGGGGAATGCCCGTGTCGCCGAACATGTACGGATTGTCCCGCGCCTTGACCGCGTCGACCTGCGATAGCGGGAGCATATAGTGCAGAATCCCGCCCACGCACGCCTTGGCGTCGTGAATGGCCACGCCGAGGCACGAACCCAGGGCGTGGGTGACGACCACGTCGCCGGCCGCGTTGCTTAATTTCATGTCCGATACGCCCACGGTATGTTTCATGGTTTACAGACCTAATTTTTCCTTCAGCGCCTCGGGAGTAAACGGCTTGACGAGGTAATTGTTCGCCCCGGCCTTGAGCGCGTCCATGATCTTGCTTTTTTCCGACTCCGACGTGCACATGATGATTTTGATTGCCGAGTATTCAGCGTTCTTCCGTACGTTCTGCAAGAGCGTGATGCCGTCCATCACCGGCATGTTCCAGTCGAGCAGGACATGGTCGATGCCTTTGACATTGGCGAGCTGCGTGAGCGCTTCTTCGCCGTTTCCCGCTTCAACGATCTGGTCGACCCCCAGGTTGTTGAGCTGTTGTTTCTGGATACGGCGCATGGTGGCCGAATCGTCTACAAGAAGTACTCTCATAGGTAAACCTCCTTACGGACTGATTTATTTGATCTATAACCCCTCAGGTTACCTCACCTCTTTGTCCCCTCTCCTTTCTAAGGAGAGGGGAAGGCGCGCTTGGCGCAGGGGTGAGATCACGTCTTCAGCGCGACCTCCATTGAAAACGATCCGAGAGGACTTTTAAACGGCACGATGACCACCGGTATACCCCTCTGGCTCGTTATGACATGGTCTTTCCCGATGATGACATTAGGGAGCGATATCGACAAATTAAGGCCGTTTAAATTCTGTTTGGCGTTGCCTGCGATAATGTTGGCCACTTCCCCGATACCGTCAGTCAAGTCGGGCCCGACGACTTTAAGCTCGACCCCGATCATGGCCGAAACGATTTTGAGGGCCATTATTTTCGGGAAACTTATCGATATCGATCCCTGCGCCGAGCCGGACAGGCCGATGATGCCCGAAATGTCGTACGACGGATACGGTTCCTGTTTCAGGGTCGGTTTTTCCGGCGTTACGTCCACGTTGAGCATCGTCTTGAACAGGGTGATCGTTGCCATGATAAATGGATTGACATATTTGACGTCCATCGTTGCCTCCTTATGTAGTCTTGAACTCACCTCTCCCTGCGGCTTTGCCGCGGGTTTCTCCTCTCTTTCACCCCTTCGGGTGCTTCCAAGGGTCGTAAGAGAGGGGATCAAGGGGTGAGTTGCTTAGTTGGGTACTTCGTAGTTTACCTGTACATGATAGTTAATTCTTTACATATATCGACGCTTTCACCGGCTTGAACCCGCTTAAAAGCCCGGTAAGGCTTTCGGCGTGGCCCACAAACAGATACCCCCCCGGCTTGAGGAGCCGGTAACAATCCTCAAGCAGGACCTTGCGCACGGCATTGTCGAAATAGATCATGACGTTTCTGCAGAAAATCGCGTCCATGGGACCGCGCATCGGAAACGGGGGTTTTGAAAGGTTGATCCTCTGGAACACGACAAGGCTTTTGACTTCGTTTTCGACCTCATAATCCTTCTTGTCGCCGGTCTTCCGGCAGGAAAGAAATCGGTTTTTATAGTTCACAGGGACCGCGGCTATCTTGTCCTCGGAGTAAACGCCCCGCATGCTTTTTTGCAATATTTTCGTTGAAATGTCCGTCGCGAGTATTTTAATGTCCGCGTGCGACCCGTTGAGTCTGTCAAGCAGCGTCATCGCCAGCGAATACGGCTCCTCGCCCGACGAACAGGCGGCGCTCCAGAACCTGAAGGTGCGCTGGCCCTCGGCGATCCATTGCGAAAACGCCGCACCGACGAAATCGAAGTGGTTCCCTTCCCTGAAAAAGCTCGTCACGTTCGTGGAAATCGCGTCGAGCATGTGGGTCATCTCGTCTTCATTACCTTCAGTCAACAAAAAATCAACATATTTCCGGGCATCGTCCATGCCGAGTTCCCGCATGCGCTTGCCGATGCGCGCCGAGACCAGCGCCCCTTTGTTGTCGTTGAGGGTGATGCCGCTTCTTTCGTAGATGATTTCCCGCAGCGTGTCGAATGTCTTGGCGTTCATGTAACGGTCGTCCTTCAGGTTCTCCGTCTGCTATTACTGTATTGTAAAGGGCAGGTCAGGCCCGTGATGCTATCGTGTCGAAAATATCGGCAACGGCCGAAAGTAATTCTATTTTGGTAAACGGTTTTTTAAGGGCGTACGCCGCGCCATATAGTGTCGCGGCCTTGAGAAGCGCCCCGTTAATGTCCGCGCCCGAAATGGCAAGGACCGGCGCGCCAGGGTTTATTTTTTCCAATTCGATTAAAAAGTCCAGACCGTCCTTGCATGGCATCATGATGTCGGTAATCACCAAGTCATACGCTCTCTGTTCAAACTGCCAGACCCCTTCACGGCCGTCCTTGCACAGCGTGACCGAATGCCCTTCTTTTTCCAGAATATAGGAAAGATTGTCACGGATCGCCTCGTCATCGTCGATGACCAGGATATTTGCGGCTGTTTTCTTTTTCATGTTTTTTCTCCGTTTTCCGATTGATTGTATACGTTGGCAATTGCCTTGTCGACATCGTATTTTGTAAATGGCTTCGAGATCGTTGCGTGCGCGCCCAGGGCCTTTGCCATGGATAGATAAACGGAACCTGAAACGGCGATGACCTTGCAGTCCGGATGCAACGATCTGATTTCGCAGATGGTCTCGATGCCCTCCTTTTCCGGCATGACGAGGTCCGTAAATACGATATCATAGGAATGAAATGAGAGACAATTCATCCCCTCGGTCCCGTTGGAGGCCTCGTGCACCTCATAGCCCGATTTTTCAAGCATGTGGCGCAGGTGGTCGCGTATAGGTTCGTCATCGTCGATGATGAGCGCTTTTTTATTGCCGGTTGCCATAGAGTCCCAGCGCTTTCAATTGCTCCTGCACTTTGTTTTTGCGGATCGGCTTGACGATGTATCCTTCGCATTGGTGCCGGAACGCCTGCATGATGTTTTTATTATCGCCCAGCGCGGTAATCATGATGATCTTGACGCCGTCGAGCCCGTTGATATTATATTGCCGCTCCCATTTCCTAATTTGTTTAAGAGCCTCCTGACCGTCGAGGTCGGGGAGCATGATGTCGAGGCATACGAGGCCGTATGGCGTTTTGTTTTTGTGCGCCGCCTCGAATGAGGCCACGGCCGACAGTCCGTCGCCCACAACGACGCAGTTTCCGTAGGGCGAAAGGACCGCGTGAAGGATCGTGCTGCTGACGACGTCGTCTTCCACAATTAAAATATTCATGACTTCCTCCGTGAAAACGGCTTTTACCCGGCCGCCAGTTGGCGGCCGATGGTCTGTTCGACGGCCAGAAACGATTGTTCCAGTTTTTCCATGATGATTCCCGGCTGCGTCGTGTTGTTTCTGCACGCCGACTCGAACGCGATGGTCAGGTCGGCCATATCCTGCGCGCCGATGTTGAGCGACGCGCCTTTTATCGTATGCGCGATGCGTTTGGCTTCCGCCATTTTGGCGGATGCGACGCATATTTTCATGGTGGCGATGAGCCCGCCCATGTCGATTGAAAATCGTATGAGGATCTCATCGAGGAGCTTTTGATCGTTGTCAAGCGTGAGCAGCAAATCGGTGGTATTCAATATGACTTTACCGTTGCCCGGGATTTTCGCGCTTTCGCCGGGCGACTTTTTATTCATTACGGTTTTGATTGCACCAATGATTTTCTCCCGCCTCACCGGTTTGGTAAGGACAAGATCCATTCCCGCCGTATCGCACGCTTCGAGTTCCGTTTTCTCCGTCGACGCGGTCATCGCGATTATCGGGATTTTGCTATCCAGGGTATCGGGTGACGCCTGCCTGATCATTGTCGCGGCGGTAATGCCGTCCATGACCGGCATGTGGATATCGAGAAAAAGGCAATGGTAATTTGTCGTGCGTAGCGATTCGACGGCTTCCTTGCCAGTTGAAACGCAATCCACATACAGGCCGATGCTTTCAAGGGTTTTTCGCGTGACCAACTGGTTGATCGCATTATCTTCCGCCACCAGCACCTTAAAGGACTTTAAAGGGTTTCCAAAGATGTCCGCGTTTTCATTGGACGATAGGGCGGGTGTTTTCAAGGCCGTCGCGGCGGCGCTTTTTGCGTCCGCGCGGTCAAGTTTCACGGTAAAATGGAAATTCGACCCTTTGCCGGGGACGCTGTCGACGCCGATGCTGCCGCTGAATAATTCCACGATCTTTTTACAGATGGCCAGACCGAGCCCGGTCCCTCCGTATTTCCGTTCCTTGGAATTGTCGATCTGGGAAAAAAGCTTGAAGAGCCGCGTTTTGCCCTCTTCATCGATGCCTATTCCGGTGTCGATCACGCTTGTTGTCAGCTCGACCGAGTTTTTCGATACCGAAACGCTTTTGACCTCGATCGTCACCGACCCGCGGTCGGTGAATTTTATCGCGTTGTTGACCAGGTTGATCAGAATCTGCCTGATGCGTGCATCGTCGCCCACCACGGTTGCCGGCAGCGCGTCATCGATGCGTGCTGAAAGAGCGAGATTTTTCTCTCTGGCCTTTTCCGAAAGAATGTCGATCGTTTCCCTGACGATTTTCCGGTAGTCGAAGGGCCGCTTTTCAAGGCGCATCTTGCCCGCCTCTATTTTTGAGTAGTCGAGCACGTCTTCGATGATCGACAGCAGGGACTCGCCCGATGTGCTTATTATATTCACAAAATTCCTCTGTTCCGCGGACAGCGCCGTGTCAAGGAGAAGGTCCGTCATTCCCACGATGCCGTTGAGCGGGGTGCGGATCTCGTGGCTCATGGTGGCGAGGAAATGGCTTTTGGCTATGTTGGCGAGTTCCGCCTTCACCGCAAGGTCATTGGCGCGCTCGATGGCTTTTTCCAGTTCGATTTCGGCATGGACCCGGTCCGAAACGTCCTTGGTGATATGAATGGTGCCTTCAAGCGCGCCCCATTCGTTTTTCCAGGGCGTGGTCGCGACTTCGTAAAACTTGTTTGTCGCCGGGTCATTCACCTGAAAGCAGGCCGTTTTCCCATTGGTAATGGTGCTGCAATGCGGGCAGGATGCAATGGGCTCCGACGTGCCATGCATCAGCTCATAACATTTTTTGCCGATGATCTCGGCGGGACTTTTGCCGAGCGCGCCGGCATAGGCCTTGTTGCAATTGACAATACAGCAATCACAGTCCTGCAGGGAGATGCGGTCGGTGATCGAATTGAATATCGATTCCCAGAGTTTCTCCGGCTGCCTCAGGCAATCATCCGGTTGATTGACGATCATTTTCTGCATGGGGCCTGCACCTGTTTAATGGCCGCTAAAAGCTCTTTTCCGGTAAACGGTTTCGAGAGAATGGCATCAGCCTTGAAGATGTTCGACGTTTCGTAT
>JBAVGL010000518.1:0-1992 GCA_049684795.1 Chitinivibrionales bacterium
ATGAAAAAGGACGGGCGGAACCGCCCGACACACTGACGCTTTCCCTTCAAATAGACGACAAGCCGCTAAAAGATATTATCGCGAACCTTTATTATCCCGAAAGCCCGTACGAATTTTCGGTATTGCCCGCCGATATTCTTGGACAAGTTTACGAACAATTCCTCGGTAAAGTCATTAGACTTACCGCCGGGCATCAGGCGAAGGTGGAAGATAAACCGGAAGTAAAAAAGGCCGGCGGTGTTTTTTATACTCCTACGTACATTGTGGATTACATTGTCAAGAACACTGTGGGCAAGCTCATTGAGGACAAAACGCCAAAGGAAATTGCGAAAATAAAAATTCTTGACCCGGCCTGCGGCTCCGGCTCTTTTCTTATTCAAGCATACCAATATCTTTTAGATTATCATCGCGATTGGTACATCAAGGATGGGATTGATAAAAATTCCAAAGGGAAAGAGCCCAAGCTTACAAAAGTGTTCAGTGGTGAATGGCGGTTAAGTACCTCGGAACGAAAGAAAATCCTCCTCAATAATATTCACGGCGTGGATATTGATTCCCAGGCGGTGGAAGTTACAAAGCTTTCATTACTTTTAAAAGTCCTCGAAGGTGAAAACGAACAATCTCTCGCACAACAGATGACCTTGTGGCACGAACGGGCCTTGCCCGATTTGGAGAATAATATCAAGTGCGGGAATTCGCTGATAGGAACGGATTTTTATCAATTCCAGGGCGTGCAGGAAGTTATGGCGATTTATGGGGGTAATGAAAACGGGGAGCAGATTAAAATAAACGCATTTATTTGGGACGGAAAAAGTGGATTCCAGGAAATAATGAATAGTGGTGGGTTTGATGCGGTGATCGGCAATCCACCCTATAGTTATATGATTAATAAAAACGAACTTGAGTATTTTGCCTGCAAATATAAACATCAGGATTATCAAAAAGATCTTTACTTGCTTTTTCTTGAAAAATATAGTGATCTGATTAAGCAAAATGGGCTGCTTGGAATTATCGTTTCAAACACATGGCTGCAATCCGTCACCTATAAAAATATCCGCCGCTTTCTGATGAATGAATTCAGGTGGCTTAAAATCCTTCATCTTCCGGAAAAGGTTTTTAAAGCCGTTGTGGACACACATGTGCTGATATTTGAGCGAAGGCACAGTTTTACCCCGAAAGCCGAAAAGGTGCAAATTGATATTAAAGAAAAAGACGGAATACGGCCCTGGCACCAGCTCAAATTAAGCGATTTGCCAAGGAACGGCAATTGCATAAACATTGTCGCGACAATGGCCACTCAAAAACTCTATCGAAAAATCATTAAATCCTCTCAGCCTCTGATGGATTTTTGCGATGTTTTCAATGGCATTAAGCCTTTTGAAAAAGGCAAAGGCAAACCGCCGCAAACCGAAGAAACGATGCAGGAACAGCCTTTTGTTAAAGAAGGCCAGAGGCCGGGAAAAAAATGGTCGCCTTTACTTCGAGGGAGTCTGATTAATCGGTATGTGAATTTATGGAACAACGATTATTGGATATTCTACGGCGAGTGGCTTGCGGCGCCGCGTGATAATGCAATCTTCGAAGCGCCCGAAAAGATTGTTGTTCGACAAACGGGAGACAGCATTGTCGCGGTCATCGCAGACGATTCGTTCTACGAAAGAGATAACCTTCATATTGTTTTACCCCAAAAAAAAGACTATAACTTACGATATGTCTTGGGGATAGTGAATTCAAAATTAGTTGACTTTTGCTATTCAATCATGAATCCGGAGAAGGGTGAGGCGCTGGCTCAAGTGAAGAAACAACACGTAGAGCAACTTCCTATTCGCCCCATTGACTTCACTTTACCTTCTGAAAAGAAACTTCACGACAATATTGTCTTTCTTGTTTCTTCTCTACTTAACCTTTACCAAGAATTTCCACAAGCCACGGGCCAGAGCAAAATCCTCATCGAACGCCAAATCGATGGCGCCGACCGCCGAATCGATAAAC
>JBAVGL010000519.1:0-14214 GCA_049684795.1 Chitinivibrionales bacterium
GCCCCGCTCGCTGAGCGAAGTCGAAGCGAGCAAGCATGAAAACGAATTCCCTTCGGCTTCGCTCAGGGAACGTGAGTAGTTATAATCTTTTTATTCATGTGAGTCCTGGTCCGGCTTCTTAAGCGCCGCGAAACACGACCCTCCGCCTTTGAGCCCGAAAAACACCTCGCAATGGTTCGTAAAAGCATTCAGAAACCGGACACTTATTCCAATCAGAGGAAGCTTTTTAAGCGCCGCGAAAATTGAAGTAATAAGCGTCATCGTCGCCCAATGGGCGGCCGCAAAGGCCATCCGGTATTTTTCGGGATAGCCCAGAAGCCACCCTAAATACCCCGCGGGATTGATAAATGATAGTACATGAAACCGGCGGGAGTACAGCGCATATAATTCATCGGCAAGATGGAGCGATACATGCCCGTCGTAGTCGGCGAGCAAATCCTTGCGCAGCCTTGCAATAAGGGCCTTGTCGGGCCATCGCGACCGGTAGTCACCGCATTCGCTGTGGATAAAAAGCGGAGATGAAGGTTTGCAAACGCGTAAAAACTCATCGAGCGCCATTCCGCAATCGCTCACATGTCCCAGGGTATCGACTGAAAAAAGGGCGTCGGCAATCCCGGATTTAAAGGGCAGCGCGTGAAGATCGGCGCACACGGGAAGTATGCGTCCTTTCCGCGGGACGCATACTTCACGCAGCGCATCGAACGACCAGTCAATCGCGATTATTGTGGCATTCTTCTTTCCCAAAAACCAATGGCCATAGGCGCCTTTTCCGGCCCCGGCATCAATCACAACGGCTGGCGTTACCGCCGCCATGACCCGCGCCACATCATCCACCCCTTTTCGTTTATAGGACATGTAGCAAAGAAGATCGCGCATCATGCCAATGCTTGTTTTGGAAATGTTTGTGTTCCACTGGCCCTGTTTATGTTTCCGTGTTGAAAATGTCCGTGCTTCATCCTCGGGTATCATGCGTCAGTCTTTTTTAGATTTGTAATAATGATAGTAATACTTATAATAGCCGTACGTTGAGTACCGGTGCGTCAAATCGATATCGTTTAGAATGGCGCCCCATACCTTAACCCCGACGTTGTTGAGATTGGTAAGCGCGCGGGACACGAATTCACGGTCGCTATGGTGGGACTTGATAACGAGCAAAACCCCGTCGACCTTCTTGCCTAGTAATGTCGCGTCGGTCACCGCGACAATAGGCGGCGTGTCGAAGAAAACCATATCAAAATGTTTTTTAAAATACTCAATGTGTTGCAGCATTTTCTGCGACGCGATCAATTCCGCGGGATTCGCGGAAAAAATGCCCGCGGTGATCACCGACAGGTTTTCTTTTCCCGACGGGCGAATGGCGAGGTCATAATCGGGATTTTCAATAAAAAGCTCGGCGAATCCGGGTTCGCGCTTCATCCCGAAAAAATGGTGCAAAACGGGGCGCCGGAGATCGGTGTCGATCAGCAGCGTCTTTTTACCCATCTGGGCATAGGCCATCGCCAGATTTGCAGTAGTCAACGATTTCCCCTCGCTGGGGCCCGCGGAAGTCACCACCAAGGTGTGCAAGGGCGCGTCGGGACTGACAAAAGAAATATTTGTGCGTAACGACCGGTACGATTCGGTGATCACCGAATCATCCCCGGTAAAACTAAGGATTTGCCGGGGATACTGCACCACCGACATCGCCGATTTCGACTTCGCGGACCTTCTGCGGATTGAGATGTCCTCTTTTTTATTGGGCGTAATGTGAGGGATGGCGCCCAGAATGGAAACCCCAAGATACCGTTCCACGTCCTCGTTGGATTTTATGGACGTGTCATTAAATTCCAGAAACAGGGCCAGCCCGATTCCCAGAAGAAGCCCTAAAATGACCCCGATGATGTAGTAGCGTGATTGATTTTTAGGAATCGGCTGTTCGGGCATTCGCGCGACATCGACTATTTTTATTCCGGCCGAGCTTGAGGTGCTGTGCATGCGTTCCTCCTCGGCTTTTTCCAAAAGAACGTTATAAACATTCTGGTACACCTCGCTGCTCCGCTGCAACCGCAGGAGTTCGAGCGAATGGTTTAAAATATCGGGGTTATTCGTCTTATAATTAGCTATGGCGGTTTTATACGACTCCAGGCGGCTCTTGAACAAGTCAAGATCCGACTCTTTGTTCAAAACCGATTTCCTCAGGTCCTGCCATTGCCTGATAACATGGGGATCGACTGCCGTGGGTTCCTTAGATTGCTTATATTGAAGAAGCTGGCCCTCTATTTCCTGGATTTCCCGGTCGACCGTGGAGTTTCCCGCCATCTTGATTCCAAGATTTTCGAGCCGCATTTTTTCCTGTTCCAGTTCCCTGAGACGGGAGCGTAATTTGAGGAATTCGGGCGAGCGCTCCTGTTCGGCGGGAGTAATGGTTGCTTCTAAAAGCGCAAGTTGCTTCTTTTCCGCCGCCAAATCGGCTTCTTTAAGCCCTAATTGAGCAAAATTCGTCGCGTACGCTTCCGACAACGTTTTCAATTCGGGAGTGGTCCCTTCGGAAATGTTACCCGTCCGTTCTTTATAGGTTTGATAATCATGTTCCGCCTGTTCCAATTTATCGCGCACGATTTTTAACTGATTATCAATTTCGATCATCGCCCTTCGGGACTCCTCGCCTTCCACCTCCTGGCACCGTTTTCGAAACAGGTCCGTTCCTATGCTTGCAAGTAAATAGGCAAGCTCTTTCGTCCCCGCGCGGGCATTGAGGTGCATGAATGAAGCATACTCGGTGTTCTTCAGCGTCAGGTTGGACGGCAGGTTCATAATGACCCGTTCACGGGTCAGCTTTGGGTCAATCATTTTAAAAACATTGAGGCCGATGCTATCGACGAGCATTTCTGAAAACGTCCGGCTTCCCAGAATTCCCTGGTAAAAATCCAAAGACCGGCCGGAGTTTAAATTCATCGCCTGATTAATGGCATAATTTTTTTCCTCTATGACGATCGTGGAAAAGGATTCATAAACGTCGCGTATCTGCGAAACAAAGAACACGCTTGAAAGGACAACCGATGCAAGCGAAACCATGAACACCATTTTTCTGCGTAGGATCATCGCGAGATAATCCCTGATCCGCGTGTCGGTCTTGAGGCGTTGCAGGTTCGGAACGATCGTTTTTTCCATCATTTAAATACCCCGCTGAAAGCCTGAATGGTCACGATAAACAACAGAACGTTGTTAAGCACGCTCAGCACGGTTCTCCAGTCGTACCATCGCGCATAGACAATGATAACGTCGCCTTCGGCGACTTTAGGAACGCTGTTCATTTCGCCTTTGTCAATATACGATTGGACGTTGATCGTTTCCTCAATGGTTTTTCCCTGGTGGTCCGAAAAACGGCGCACATGCGACAGGTCGGCGCGCTCACCCGGCCCGCCGGCCAGGTAAATAATCTCGAACACGGTGACGTCCTCTTCAAGGTCAAAAAAACCGGGCTTGTTGACGGCGCCGATCACCTTGACCTTACGGTTTCCTTTCATCGCAAGCAGTATCACGGTATCATCCGCCTTGAGTCGCGGCATATTGTCGATATTTCCATTCTGCATAAACGCCTTGAGGTCAAAATATTCGGCGTTATCGTTGCCCGCGTTTTTATGGATTATCTTGACCTTTTGTATATCGGCCGTGGCGAGGGGCCCGCCAGCCAGCTGGAGCACTTCCTGAAGCGTCGATCCGGAATACGTTTTAACGGGGCCGGGGTTTTTTACCTGACCCAATACAAAGACCAGGATTTCGGGGTTTTCAACGATCGAAACGATGACGAGAGGGTTGTCGATATGCTTTGCAAGGCGCAGCGTAAGGTCGTTCATAAGCTCCGAGGTCGTGCTGTTGACAATGACCTGGTCCGCCAGGAGCGGATAATCGATCGTGCCGTTTTCGCTGACGGTAAATCTGCCCGAGAACTCCGGATGCAGCTGCACCCCGATTTCGAGCACGTCCCCGGACTTGATGATCGCGGCCGGAGCATAAAAAACGACACATACCAAAAACAGGCATGCAATGCTTAATACCGAAGGTTTTGTTGCCATATTGCTCTCTTTTAAAAATTTTTCCATGCGCCGCTCACTGAACGTAGGTTTTCCGGGTTACGCCGGCTGAAACACTAAGGGATACGTGACCGTAACTTCCCCTTCGGGAATGGTCTCGAATTTCCACATTTTTACCTTATGCATAATTTCGTCCTCCAGTTCCTTGTTGCCCGTGGTATTTTCCATAATTTCAAGACGCGTGACGTTGCCCTCCGCGTCAATGGTGAACCTGATGGTTATTTTTCCCGCAAGGTCGGGTATTTTCTTGAGAAAGCGCTCATAGCTCATCCGGACGCTTACCTTATGCGAAGCCACCACGGCATTAATGGCCGTGATGTCCCTTTTCGCGTTCGATGAAGCGGCCCCTTCAATGCTTTCGGGCCTGGAAATAATGATATCGCCGCGCTTGCTTAAATCCGACGTTTTTGCCGCGCCGATCCCCGCGATCAAGTCATCAATGCTTTCCTTATGGCTGATTTCAACGTCCTTGCTCTTGACAAGTTTTTTCTGCATTATATCAATCGACCTGCTCTGCTGCAGGCCCGACATGTCGGCCAGGGCCTTGTCAAGGTCCTGGGCATGCTCTTTTTTGTTTCCCACGCTCCCCAGCACGTCAACGACCGAAGGGCCCTTTGCAGTGGTCCCGACGCCGGTAAGCATTCCCAGCACGCCAACGGTCCGGATCTTCTGTTCGACTCGCGCGACCTGCCGCGCCACCGATTGCTTTACAACAGCGCTGGGGCCGCCAGTCTGAGGGTTGCTTGACTGCTGCGCATTCGTTTTCTCCACCGCCTGTTCTTTCGAAGCCTGCTGATTGACAAGGGGCTTGTTTTTAATTTCCTTCGGAATGGGCTTTTCAATGATCAATTTCGCAAAACGCTCGGGGATTTCCTCGATGGTCTTGGTTGTGGCCGGAGCGATCTTGATGGTATGGAAGTATATGACGAACCCCGCATGCAGTCCGATTGACAAAAGCGCTATCAAAAGGAACCGAGTGTCGGTTTTCCGCCACGGAGAACCCCGCACCGCCTTGATGAAATTCCTGTCGATGGCGACCAGGGCGGTCCCCGCGACGATAACGTTTGCTTCCCGTTCCACCGGTCATTCTCCCTTGGATTGCACCGCAAGATTAAAATTATTGAAGCCCTGTTGGCCGCACGTATACATGATTTTTTTAAGCAGCCTGAATCTGATGCGCTTATCGCCCTGAATGGTCACGTCGCCTTTGAATTTCGTTGTGGTCGAGTATTTCTCGATTTTTTCGGTCATTTCACGACGGGTCCCAAGCCATTCGTAGAGCTGGGGGATCACCATATCATCGGTGCTGAGCACGTCGTCGACGTTCGCCACTTTGACGTCTTCGGCCAGAACGTATTTGTTCGTGACTATGATATTGACATTCAGCACCGGCGGTTTTTTTGCCGACGACTCGGGGAGCGTAAGGTCTTTTGAAACCGTAATGATCTGCCCTTCGGTGGAAAAGCTTTGCACGAGATACACAACAATGACGGTCATAAGGTCAACCAGCGAAGTCAACTGGGGCTTGAACCCTTTCAGGTTCTTGCTTCCCCGGGGCTTCCTCGCCCGTTTGAGGCTTGATTTTGAAACGGGAAAACTCATAGGCTATCGATCGATTCGGATATTTTTAGTACTTTGTCAAGATTTGTGCCCTCAAACAGCTCTTTCACAAACCCCTGGGGGTTTATAAATACAAGCTGCCGGTTTTTTCCCGTGAATTGCTTCCAGGAAAAAACAAAAACGCCCAGGCCATAGCTGTCAACGACCGTCGTTTCTCCCAAATCAATGGCGATAACGGGTTCGTTTGACGTTAAAAAGGGTTCCAGCTTTTTTGAAATCTTCACGACATCCTGCCCCACGGCCTCGCCGATGATCTGCACCACCGGAATGTCGTTGCGCTTTTTGATTTTAATCCTTAGTGACATTACTGGACCTCTCCGGACAAGCCTATATCGGGGAATTGCGATTCCCTGCAGGTGTCCATGAATTTAATGATATCATCATATAAAACCTGGGGGTCCATGACCAGCACCACGCTCTTTTGGGACGGATATTCGAATTTTATGGCCTTTAAAAGCGCGCGCAATTGATCGAACTGATAGGAACCCCTTGCCTTGGGAACAACGTCGAGCTTTTTTCCCGTGCCGACGATCCTGTAGCCCTGGTCGGTAATTACTATTGAAATGTCAAGTTCCTTGTTCGTTCCGGCGGCGGCTCCGGGCACTTGCGCCGGCGGCAGCGAAAACTCCACGATGGCCAGGTGCGTAAAAGCGGCCATGGTGGCGAGAAAAGGAATGAAAAACATCATGAGGTTCATGAATGGCGTGACATCCAGCTCAAAGGCCTCAATGTCTTTCGAAAGCGATTTATTGGCCCTTTTCATTACCGGAAAGGACTTTTTCCGCTTTTCACCGTTTGTATCGTTTTGGTCCGAACGCATCGTCATGTCCCCGGCTATTGCCGTCGCTGCGCAAAAAGAAAATTGAGGAGCCTGACGGAACTTTCATCGATTTCCTCTATTATGTTATTGGCCTTGGCGCCAAGGACTGAAAACATGATCATGCAGACAACCGCAACGGCGATCCCCAGTGCCGTCGTATTGAGCGCGATGGCCATTCCCTGGGCAAGCAGGTTTGCTTTTTGTGAAGGGTCCGCCGTGGCCAGGGCGCCGAATTCGGCCTTGAGTCCGAAGATCGTTCCCAGAAGGCCCATGAGAGTCGAAATATTCGCAAAAAGCGAAAGATAATGCGTCCGTCGCTGTATTTTCGGCAGTTCCCGGAGCGCTATCTCATCAATGGCGTTTTGGATTTCCTGGTCCGATTCCTGCTGAAGGTAATGCCACAGCGCCGACTCAACCATGATTGCAAGGGGCGTCTTCATTTTTGAGGACAATTGACGCGCCTTTTCGGTCTCGCCGTTGCGGACCATCCTAGTCACTTGTGTCAAGAGGGCCTTGGCATCGACCCGCGAATGAATATAGAAATAATACGAACGTTCAAGGGCGACCGCTATTGCGCATGCCGACGCCGCAATAATGGGATATACCCAAAAACCGCCTTCTTTAAAAAACTGTGCCAAGGATTGGAAAACCGAGTCCATTATGCCTCCCTTATCATGTGTTATTTTCAGCGGTATGTATTTTTAAATCATTTATTTAAGTGTACATTTGATGTTTGGACCAAGTCAACAACGCTTACGGAATCTTTACATGCAAAGAATTACTTTTCCCCCGGCTCAAAAGGGAGCGCTTCCATGATGTCGTCGTAAAAAGAGCGTGTCATTGTAATATCTTTGTAAACCGGTTTTTCCTTTGGCAGAAAAATCATTACCTGCGGTTTTTCAACTTTGCCTTTTATTTTAACGCCAACGGTAAAGGTGATGGTACCCGGTTTTTCAATCCGGTATCCCTGCCCCTCTTTCGCGGAATTATCAACAGCCGGATCCTGCGAATACGCCGTGGAAAAAATGATTATGATGCTTGTTGTCAGCAGTTTAATGTTGTTCATAACGGCTTCCTTACGTTTTTATTTTCCTACTGTTTTCTTCATATGCGCTTTTGTTTCCGGAAAATTCTTTATTGCCGGAAACGCGTACGTTCCTTCCGCAACCTTCTTGGGGTCCATGGGCGCGGGACTTCCCGGAGGTTGAGGAATATAGTCGTCCGTGCTCGATGTGTATACAAGACAGGGCAAAACTCCATAGGCGGTCTTTACGTTGTTTTTTACGGCCAGGGCCACCACATTTTTCCCCGAACGTATTTTCCCCTGCAAGTCCCAAACATGCGCCTTGCTCCATATGGCGGATGCCGATGAATCCTTCGGCAGAAGGATGCCATTTAAATACGCGTCCACCTGGTCGATTGCCACAAGGTAAAGTTTTGCCTGGGAGGGCGCCTGGTAGCAAAAAAATGTCCGCCGTATGAAAAGTCTTTGAGAGGGTTTATAGGTTTGTTCCGATTGGGGGCTGCCATCACCATACCACATGGCACGGGGAACATCCTTCGAAAAGCCGGTTATCTCGATGTTCTTTGGGATTATTGCTTTTTGCGCGGGATACCAGGCCTGGTCATTATACTCCAGCGCGTTCCATCCCGCTGATGAATCGGTGTTGCATTTCCATTCCGGTCCCGAGGTAATCACGGTGTCCCCCGTTTTTTCACGTTTTATGCCATAATCCTTGGGCGCATTCTGATACAGCCGGACATAGGCATGGGTCACATACTCTCCCGTTGCATAGTTCTGTTGCGCGTAGGTCAAAATGTTTTTATACACGTCAAGGGCATTTTCCTGAAACCTGAGGCCGATTTCCTCAAACCTGCCCTGGTATTCCTCCCGCTCGGCATCGGTCGCGCTCTGGGGAAACGGGGGGTCATTCACCACCGCCTGACACAGAAGGTCGTAACACCGTCCCCGCGTAAAAAGAAGTTCGGGGATTTTTGCCTTTGTCCGCTTTACATAGTCGTCATCGATCTTATATGCTTCGGCTATTTTGACCGTACGCAGATAATTTTCCAGACCCTTGTCTTCATAGCCTTCAATTTGCTTGAGCAATTTCGTTTTATACACGAACGCTTCATAGACGTCGAATGTCGAAGGGATCGGAGCGTCGCGGGCGATGGTTGCCACGTCGGCATACGTTTCACCTACGGTGCAGGAATTTTTAGTGATAAGGTTGCTTGCCTTTGCATAGGATTCGTCAAGTTCCTGATATTGGCTTCCCAGTTCCAGGCATTTAAGGAAAAGACCGATGGCCCTCTCTTGAAACGGCGCGATTTTCTGCAATAGTTCAAGCTTCTTGGCGATAAGCGCAAAACCATCGAGTTTTTGCGTGTTCACCGCGCTCTGGGCGATATCCACGAGCGCCAGATAATTCTCACCGGCCAAAAGCGGCAGCGAGGTGATTTTTTTTCTCGATTGCAGAATATATTTGTCCTCAATTTTTTCCTTGATCCCCAATTTGATGTTCTGCTCGTGGAAATGCGTGGCCTTGTCCACAAAATATTCCTCCACCGCCTTGGCAATTCCCAGTTCAAGCGCCAGACGCTCTTCAAGCGGCAGGTTTTTTGACCGTTCCTGTTTGAATATTCCGACGGCAAAATCCTCGTAGGCCTGACCGATCTGGTATACGCTGCGGGTGGTCCACTCCGAAATCTGATAGCCGACGACCCGGGAATAACTTGTAACCGCCTTGTCAAGTTCATCCATTTTGACGCTCAGTTGCCTTTTATAGGCCTCTTTAGGCAGTGTAAGCGCTATCTTGTTCATCATCTCGATGTTGATTTCCGCTATTGTAAACTCGGCCTTCGCGGCATAATACTTGTTGACCGGAGAAGGGGCTTTGAGCTTCGCATAGGTTTGGAGAGCTTGCTGCAACTGGCTGAGGGCGTCATTCTGCTTGTTCTGCATATAGAGGGCAACGCCCACCATGCACTGGGCCTGAATGACGCGATTGGCGTCATTACCGAAGCGCTTTGAAAATTCCTGGTTTACCCGTGTTACGCCCGCCCAATCCTTGATTTTGCCGAATATTTCACCCGCTTTGAAAAGCACGTCGGCAACTTCTTCGGATTTGGGATAGAGCTGCGACATTTTCTCAAAGGTCGCCGCCGCCGCTTCAAGTTTGCCTGCGTTTTCAAAACAAAAACCTGCGTTGTACAGCGCGACCGGCCCAAGGTCGGACTGGGGGTAATTCGCCACGACGCGAAGATAGGTCTCGCCCGCGTTGTCCCATTGCAACAGTTTTTCATAGGACTTCGCGCTCCTGAATTGCGCTTTAACCAGCAATTTGGAGGTCGGATATTTCTGGAGCA
The DNA here is from genome assembly GCA_049684795.1 of Chitinivibrionales bacterium. Taxonomy (GTDB): domain Bacteria; phylum Fibrobacterota; class Chitinivibrionia; order Chitinivibrionales; family FEN-1185; genus JBAVGL01. Next base: position 9,883 of record JBAVGL010000519.1, read on the forward strand.
GCCGTTGATACATAAGGATCGCCTGCGACCATTCGGCAAGTTTTTCATACGCCAGCCCCGCGTTAAACAGCGACACATCGGCGATTTTCGAATCGGAAAATTCCAGGGCCACGCGCTCATACTGGGCCGCGGCGTCTTTAAAGCGCTGCTGCTGTTCATACGATTCGCCGAGCTTATAAATCGATTCGGCGATCCGCACGATGGCCTCCTGCTTGTCGCCGCTTTCGCCCGCCATGTCCTTGAGCTTACGGTACCAGGCCTGCGCTTCATCAAAACGTTTCTCCTCATAATAGGACTGGGCGATCATCCGGACGGCCTCAAGGGCATGCGGGTCCTTGGGACTGCGGTCGATTATCAACGTGTAAACTTTCCGGCTCTCTTCAAACATTTTATTATTATAATACACCGAGGCCTTGATGAGCAGCACCTCGGAAACCTTGGGGCTTTGAGGATTAATGGAAAGGTAATTATCGCAGGCTTTTACCATCAAGTATGTTGCCGGCGACAGCGCTTTAGGCTTGGCGTTGGTTGTGTCCGGCGACGCAACCGGTTTTTTATCCGGTTCGGCGGCCACGGCCATGGCAGATGGGGAACCATGCGGCATCTTTCGGGATGCGCCGGTGCTAAGTGCGGGCCTCGGGGGTTTTGTGCACTCGCTCGCGAAGATGCACATGATCATCACCACGGCCACGGATTTATGCCCACGAGGTAAAAAGGACCACATTTGCCTGCCCCACAAGAAGTTCATCGCATTGTTCCGCTTTCTTTCTTAAGAAGGTTCTGAGACGCGACAATGGCGTTCCAGGCGGCGGTTTCCTTGTATTTGCTGTCGGGATATCGCATGGACACGGCAATATATTCCTCGGCGGCCCGTTGATAGTCCCCCAGGGAAAACATGATTTCAGCGAGATTATAATGGCATTCGCTTGCATGAGGGGAAAGCGGGTAATTTCCGATAAAATTCTGATAATTTTCCATGGCTGCCGAATACGCGGAAGAGTCGTTTTTTTGGAGCGCAAGCTGATGATAACTTATTGCCGCGTCATACAGCAATTTGCAGGAAATACTGTCGCCTCGCTGCCTGATCTGGGGATCATTCTGGAGTTGAGCCCATGAGCTGTTTTTGTTGTATTTGTTGAAAAACTCGATTCTGCCGATGTTTGCTTGCTCAATCGAGCTGCTCTTTTCAAATACCGCGAGCAGCTCGCTTTCAATAACAGGGCTGTTTTTGTATTCCGGGTAAATTCGCAACAGCGTACGGTATGTTTTTTGCGCCATATCAAACCTGCCCTGCTCCTTGAATATCGAGGCCATTCGTTGCAATATCTGCGCCCCTTTTGCCTGATCTCCAAACCGCGTCACAAAATTCGTCGCACGCTCCAGACCTTTTTCCCCGGTCACGTCGGTCTCGCTGAAACTGATGGCAATGTAGTCGATCGACTCCTTTTCCAAAAGTGATTTCCCCGACGGGCTGCCCTGTCCAAGATCGACCAGGGCAAGAAACGAACTGATGGCCTTCTCCGGGTTTGAAAGGCGGTATTGCGTCCAGGCGAGTTTATACAGCGCTTTGTCAAACCATTCGCTTTCGGGATATTTGATCACCGACTGGTAGGCCTTAAGCGCCTTGTCAAGTTTCCCGTGGTCAAACATATACTCCCCTATATAGAGAAATGCCTGCGGCGCGTATTGGCTTTCCGGGTATTTGTTCGCCAGGCTGTCCATCTGCGCTACCGCGCTGTCAAACGTCCCCTGATCGTTGTAACACCAGGCCAGGCTGTACCGTACGGCATGCTCAAGCGAAGACTGCGGATAATTTTGAAGGATCGTTCGGTATTGTTCGATACTCGCTTTATGGTTAAGAAGGGGTTCAACCGGTCGCTCCGGAAGAAGGGCGAGTTTGCCGTCGTGGTAGAGTGTATTTAGGCTGTCAAATATCGCCATTTTATTTTCATATGCCGCATAGGCCTGTGCATACCCTTCATTTTCATTGCCGTAGACCATTTCGCCGAGGTGGTATCGGAAATATACCGCGTCGACGGAATCCAGAGGCCCGGCCAGGACTTCGGTGCATTTTCTTATCAATACGCCGGACCACTTTTTTTGTAATTCATCTCCCGTTTTAACCAGTGAATCCATCCGTACGTTCAAACGCTCCTGCTGTAAGGCGATTCCGGCCAGGGAACCCGAATCCGTTGTTGCATGCGCGCGGCGAATGAGGCTTTCTTTGGCGTTTTTTATGGCGGTTTTTTGCCAGTCAACATACTCACGTTCCCACCGGAATCGGTCGATCTGCGTTTCAACCTCAAGCACCGAGCTTTTTCTGACCAGGTCTTTAATGCGCGCGGTACCGCGCGACGGCCGTGAAAACGATGAGGCGGGCGCTTTATTTTCTTTTGTCAAAACCAGCAGCGAATCGAGTTGCCGAAGGAGCTTTTCCCGTTTTTCCGAAAATAAAACTTCCTGAAAGGTCCCCGTTTCGTAATAGTCGGCCACCAGACGCGCCAGACGTTCGGCCTTGTTGTACTGGCCGGCGATGTCTTCGTACGAGGGCCTTTTTTCATTTTTCAGCCCGCGGACAAGTTCTTCAATTTTAGAGGAAAGCTTCGCATAGTCTTCAGCATGACGATGGGTGGTGTCGGCGGCCTTTCTTTCAGCTACCAATTCTTGTTTCTGAACGAGGCGCCTCTCTTCATTCGTTACATAGGTCAGCTTTTCCCAATCGGACTTGGCCTGAGTCAGGTATCGCTGCATGGCCACCAGAAGCCCTTCAACGGCGAGCGGCGACCCGGAGTTCTGGTTGATCAGCTTGCGCAAGGTGGTTTCGGCCTTGGGGTAATCTCCGAGCGCGATATAGCACCAGGATATCCCGAACAGCGCCTCCGCGAAATTCCCTTCCTGGTTGAGCATATCGAAAAAAAGCTGCAGCGCTTTGGAGTAGTTTTTTCTTTCATAATATGATTGGGCCAACGCAAGGGATATGCGCCGATAGGCCTGTTTGTCAACCTTTTCGGCCGGACTGAACCTCATAGAGCTTTCGAACACCGATTGGGCCGTGTTCCAATCGTTGTTTTTTACGTAGTACCGGCCCAGGGCATGGAGCACGTGTAAAGCATACAGGGAATCCTTCACCGCCAGCGACGCGAAGTCGGAAAATTTTTCAGCTTGGCCCAATGCAAGGCCACTCTCCATGGTCAACCATAATGCCAGGTTCCGACCGCTGCCGGCAAGGCCCTTAAAATCATACGTGCTACCCCATTGCCACAGGTCCCCGTATTTTTTAAGCGCATACATGCTTTGCACCGAATAGAGCAGTATTTCCGGGGAAGAGGCCAAACTGTCGGGCATTTGCTTTATAATTTGAAGGACTTCGTCAAATTCATCGAGGGAAAAGCATATTCTAGCAAGGAGCATGGTACATTCATTATTGAACCCCTTTGGCTGATACCGCGGTATTATTACCTGGAGCTTTGTTTTCGCGCGTCGATAATCCCCCGTTTTCAAATAGACTTTTATGCGGTGCGTTTCGACCTGGAACATCCGCGCGCACTGCCCTTCGTCTCCCCGTTTGATAAGAGTGTCCTTAATTTCATCGAGTGTCCGGTAGAAGCCCTCCGCCTGCTGGCCGAGGTTTGCCTTGAGGATTTCAAAAAATTCATCGTCAAGGCCGCTTCGCATTTCTTCCGTGGACTCCTTCGACATCTGCACAACAGGCATAAGGCCCTTAAACAGTCCGTCAACATCTCTCCACAAACTGTCAACATGGTGCTTTATTGCAAACATCGCGGATATTCTGCGGACATCGTCATTATCAAGGACCTGGAACATATCTTCAACCGGCTGGCCGATCACCATTTCCCTCAAGATTGCCATGGCATCGACAAGCGGCGTCCGCAGCCCTTCCACCTGGTCAACAACCGCCCTGTGTTTTTTTTCCACTTTTTCTATTTTTTTGTCAAAAGACAGAACTGTTTCTTCATTGAGTCGGGTCAACTCGGGAGGAAACAACTCAAAATCACGCACATCCTGCAGAATGTCCTGCATGGTATTTAATTCTTCCGTGAGACGGGCGATTTTATACCATTCTCCGCCAAGCCGCGTTACAAGATTTTCCCGGATTTGCCATTCATCCTTCTGGTTGTCTTCGGCAATGGCTCCACCCCAATACAGCATGACGCACAGCGCCGTGACGCTGAGCGTATGACTAAAAGAAGTTTTATTAATCATTGTGATCATGGTTATCTACGTGCACTTTTTTTTGCCTTTTCTCGGCTTCTCGCTTCTCGCGTCTCACCTTCCGCCTTTTCCCCTTCATTCCCCTTTATCTATCTGTTC
>JBAVGL010000520.1:0-3041 GCA_049684795.1 Chitinivibrionales bacterium
CCTTCGTATTATAATGCATGCGATGAATTGGGAATGTTTCTTTTTGTAGAAATTCCAACGTGGGGTAATGGAAAAGATGAAACCTATTACGGATCTGGTTTTTGGAACAGAGAAAATGCATGCATGAAAGAAATGATAGACGTAGGATTCAATCATCCTTCCATTATCGCATGGGGTTGTTTTAATGAACCCGGAGGAAATTTTATTGATAAAATTACTCCCTTAGACAGCATCGCCAAATTTAATGATTCAACACGGTTTACCTATATGGCCAACAATAACGCCGGTTTTCAAATAATGAATATCCCCGATATAGCCGGATTGAATTATTTGTTGCCTTCCCAGCTTACGGTAACGCCATTGCCATCGAGGATGATGAGCACGGAATATCATATCGGGTGGACGGGAGACTATGCTTTCCGCGGTGACCCCAATGATATTCCTACGTATAATGCGGCGCATTTCTGGACCGATTGGTTGGCCATAATTGGCATTTCGACCATGGCCGGCGGAACGATGTGGTGCCACGCCGACTATAATTCACCAATCAATAATTTGCCAATGGGGGCCGTTGACAATTATCGTCTTCCCAAAGCCGTTTATTATCTTTTCCGGCAGAATTTGCGAAAGATTCCCGATGACAATCCTGTGCTGGGATTAACCCCGTCTACGATCAAACTTGAAGCCGACACAAATACCTTGGTTGCGGATAGCGTTGACTGCGCCTTTATATATGCGTCCGTTCGAGACGCTTCGGGAAAATGCGTTCATACCGGATACGAGGCAAGCAGCAGCACGAATATGATATTTAATATTTCATCCGGAGGGAACCTTGTAAATTATTTTGGTCCATTGACCGTAAAGGTTGATGGAGGAAAATGTGCGCTTCTGGTCAAGTCCAAAAACCAGGCCGGGACCGTTACGATTACCGCGACCACAAACACCGGATTGACTTCAAATCAATTAACTCTTACGCTGGTTGCCGATGCCTACAATCCATCGGATCCTCTCTATAATTTTATTACGCCCGTTCTTAAGAATTCCGCCGCCCTGAATCCTTTAAAAAGCGCGCATTTGAACATTAAACAAATTGGTAATTTATTAAAGATCGTGTTTCCGTCAATGAATGATGCCACCAAAAACATTTCGCTGCTAAATCTGAAGGGGCAAAAAGTTTCATGCCCGGCACAATTGATCGGAAGAACTTTGACCATTGACACGAGGACCTTAGCCGTTGGATTTTATTATATGTCAATTGGGAAAAGCCAACAAAATCCGGCTTCCATGAAGAAAATTTTTATTGCGAATTAATGTAACTGCGCGCATAGGCAATTTTTGTAAACGTCGCGGCTATGTGGCATGGTAATAAGAAGAAAGGGAGAAAAATGTTAAAGAATAATATCATGTGTTTCTGTTATTCGATTGTGTGGATTGCATCTACCGTGCTTTATGCCGGAACGTCCGCGAATAACGGCGATACGCAACCATCAGACACTTCTATCGATAAAATTTCACGAACAAATGAGAGTTTACTACACGATGAAAATGTTAAAATCGGACTTTCCGGCAAAGTCGCAATTCAGGAAGGGCAATTTGAAAAAGGCTTCTTTTTAGGTCCGGATAATGGCGGGGAATTTACCGCTCCCGTTTGGAACCATAGAATGTTTGCACAGCTTGGATTGGAAGCTTTTGTCGGAAACAATTTTCATATCATCATTGCGCCGCAAGTGTATCTTTGGTCAAATACCTATCCGGAAAATATGGAAGGAGACCATTTAGGAATTGTTTTCAGTCAATGGTCATATGTTTCCATTGCGGATGGCGAAGGAATATTCAGTTTCGGAGATGCTCAGAAACCATATCTTCAGCTTGCCGCGGGAGTAATGCCGTTTAAATACGATCACGATGCATATAATCTCGGGGAATATCTTTTCCGATCGAGCCCGTATCCAAACCACATTGAAACTTCCTTCGATAACCCATTTGCAACTCTTGCTGGATTCCGGGTAAGCAGCACATTGTTTGAAAACCTTCATCAAGACCTTTTATTGACAACAGAGACGGATGTCATGCCGCTCTACGATTGGTCGCTATCGTATTTAGTCGGGTATAAAATTCCATCTTTTGTTGATCTCGGAGCGGGCATTAGTTTGCATCATTGGTTTCCCGTTGACGGACGACTAACCACTCCAAAAGGAGCGCAATCGGGGGGAAATCAGTATTTGAATGCCGATGGGGACACAAGCTATTATTCCTTTAAAGGAATTGAGCTGATGGGCCGCGTATCATTTGACATAAAAGGGATTTTGCCGAGAAATATATCCAATCTGATGGGGGCCGAAGACGCTAAAATATTTGGAGAAGCCGCCATATTAGGCGTTCAAAATTATCCCGCCTATAAATACGAAAACGGGGTTCTAGTTCTTGACACGGCCAATAATTATTATGGCGATATTTCAAAAAGAATTCCGCTTATGGTGGGCTTAAATTTCCCTACATTTAAATTTCTTGATGTGGTATCGATCCAGGTGGAGTGGTGGAAATGGCCTTATTTGAATTCGTATTTTAGTCCGCTTAACCAGGGGGAATATCCGGTGCCCAAAATGGTCACTACCGGAGTAACCTCTGATGATTTAAAAAATGGTTATGTGAAATGGTCGGTTTATGCAAAAAAACAAGTTGTACAGGGATTTTCCATTATTGGGCAAATTGCCGATGACCATACATTTCATGAATCATATTATCCGCAATATACCAGCGTTGTTGAAACGTTTATCAAACACGGAGATTGGGGATGGAATTTAAAGCTGCAATATTCTTTTTAATAAAAAACCGGCGCAAATGCTTTTAATTACCACGGTATTTTTTCACGATAAAGGGTTTTCTATGAGACAGCATGCTATTAAATTATTAATATTACTATTGTTTTATTCAAATTCAGGATACTGCGTTATTATTACAAAAGATAATATTATTACGGATAAGAATATTCAACTTTCAGTTTCCGGAATGGCCGCAATAGAAGAGGGACAGTTTGTAGA
>JBAVGL010000521.1:0-3190 GCA_049684795.1 Chitinivibrionales bacterium
ATAAGTTGTTTTAACATTTGCTCACGGATTCAGGTAATAATATCCGGCCTTTCAATGCCGTTTATAAGGCCTAAGGGTTTTCCTTGACTTAACTATAAGCATGAATTGATTTTATTATTCCAAATGAAGTCTAAGGTCACAGATTGTGACCTTAGACAAAATCGGGATAATCCCGATGAAAGAACTTGAAGAAAGAAAGTGCGGACGCTGTCCGAACAATTGAGTATCACAAGTTGTGATACTATGAAAATCGCTGAAATGGAAGTCACAATTTGTGACTTCCAAAATGATCGTTAAAAATGCGATATTAGGGGTTTTGTATGGCCGGAAAAGAATTGATAGGTTCTAACGGGATCCAGAGCTGTATTTATACCATCAGAGATTTGCAGGTGATGATCGATAGCGACCTATCTATTCTATATGGAGTAGAGGTTAAGCGACTGAATGAACAGGTTAAACGGAATATCGAAAGATTCCCAGCCGAATTTATGTTTCAACTCACGTCGGACGAGTATGATTGTTTGAGGCGCCAACCTGGTACCCCAAACAATATGCCCAACTTGAAGTCGCAAATTGCGACTTCAAGTTGGGGTGGCAAACGTAAAAATTCCTATGCATTTACTGAACAAGGCGTAGCAATGCTTGCCGGCGTATTAAAAAGCGAAACCGCGGTAAAAACAAGCATTCAAATCATAAATGCCTTTGTCGCCATGCGCAGGTTTATCGCCACGAACGCCCGGATTTTCCAACGGCTCGATACCGTTGAACGGAAGCAACTCGAAACGGATGAGAATTTCAAGAAAATCTTCAATGCAATAGAAGCAAAAGAAATCATTCCCAAGCAAGGAATTTTCTTCAACGGTCAGATTTTTGATGCCTACAAGTTTGTCTCCGATCTTTTCAGGACAGCGAAGAGATCAATAATCATCATAGACAATTATATCGACGACACGGTCCTAATTCATCTTGCCAAACGCCATGAAAATGTAACGGTAACTGTCTTGACAAAATCAATTTCAAAGCATCTAATGCTTGATGTAAAGAAGTTTAATGAACAATATTCGGCTATTGAAATTAAAGAATTCAACAACGCACATGACCGTTTTATAATAATTGACAAGAATACCGTGTATCATTTTGGGGCGTCGTTAAAAGACCTTGGTAAAAAATGGTTCGCTTTTTCGAAAATGGATATCGGGGCGATGGAGATGTTGGGTAAATTGGGGAACCCTTCGACAGACTCTGGGCAGAGGCTGGTATGAACGAAAATAAGCCTGATAAATTCTATTTTACCGTGTGTCAATTAGCCGAAGTTCTCAAAACATTACCGTCTGATTTCCCGGTTTTGGTCAGCGGCTATGAAAGCGGCTATGAGAATTTTTATCACCCGAGTATTATCACGGTGAAACATGAACCGGAAAATCCATACTATAACGGTGAATTTCAGACCGCACAAGAGGGTGATAAAAATGCATTTGACGCGGTAGTTCTCGCAAGGGTGGTGCGGGATAACTGATTGGAAAATGTCTGAACACGATTCATTTGATTACAAGATGAGATTGAAATTGCAAAAATATGACCCCCCGTCACAGTGCAAGGCTTCAGTCGCGCTTGTCAAACCATCGTGTCCAAACTAAAAATGAACACAAGATATAGATGTCAAAGAACCTATATAGCTACGCCTCAAACTGAAGCCTTTGTCAATGTTATTAAAACTTTGCTATAGTAAGCAACTTGATTTTCATTGATCCTTTTTGATTTCGTAAATATTACACCTCCAATTTATTATATTTTCATTAGGTGACATTCGTAGGCCGCACGAGAGGATAGTTTCATGTCTGCAACCGTCAATATTCTCCATCTGTCAGATCTTCATTTCGGAATCGAACTAGACCCCAAACACGCGCCTACCGCGCTCGCCCAGCGGAAAAACACTCTTGATGGGCTACTGAAATCGTTTGAAAAGATGGATAAAAAGTGGCAGCCCGATATCGTCGCGATTTCCGGCGATATCGGCTGGAAAGCGCGTCCAGATGATTACGCCGCGGCCCAACAATGGCTTAACGATCTTCTCATCGCACTCTCACTACCTCCTGACCGACTGATCGTTGCACCCGGGAACCACGACATTTCGCATATTGCAGCTCGCGGAATGGGAGTTCCGTCAACGAGCAACGAGGCTGATGAGTGGTTGGATATGGGTGAAGGCTTTGAAAACATGACGAGGCCGTTTAAAGAATATGAGTTTTTCTGCAAATCAATGAACATTTCTGCATTGCACATAAATGAACAGGATTCCTATCTTGTCGGAAAGCGGGAAATATGCGGACTGCGCTTTGTCGTGCTTAACTCCGCTTGGTTCTGCCGGGGAGACAAAGACAAAAACAAGCTCTGGATCGGTTTGCCGCATCTGCAAATATTGGAGAAAGACAAACAATTCGCTGAGCCTGATACATATGACAAAGAACCTATTACCATCGCTTTTTTCCACCATCCATCGGATTGGTGGAACCAGAAAGAGACGCAAGCTTGCAGTGGCCGAACCAACACCGAACGGTATCTGGCCACACGAAGTCATTTGCTACTTACAGGCCATGCACATCCGGAAGTAGCGGAACAACCTGACCGTAAATACAATCGTGCATTGCTTTATAAGGGCGGTGCAACCTATCAGGGTGAGCAATATTATAACCATTGCGGCATTTTATGTATTGATATTGCCAGTCGAATCTGTCAAAAATGTTGTTTGATTTGGGAACCCGGCACAGGAGTATGGCGCCATGAAGAGCATGAGCCGGTCTCGCTAAAAAAGCCGGTCGTTGATATTTCGAGTGACCACGTTGCAGCAGACGTGTTAGAAAAAATGAGCACTTGGTTAAGGCAGTATTGCCAGGCAGCACTTACCAAACATCGTTACCTGCCGGTTAAAGGGTTTGTGACCAATTTTAGGGCAAGTATTGAAATTAAAAATATCTACGTGAATATGCGCGCGCACGTTCATGCCACGGCCTTTGATTATACCCTTGATGGAATGCGCAAACTCAAAGAATGGGAGGAACGGGAAAATCTTACGGACCTTGATCTCAAAGCCGCCATTCAAGCCGCGCGAAAACGAAACATAAAAGACTTCATCATACTCGGTCAACCCGGTTCGGGCAAAACCACGCTGCTTAAGTACATACTCATTATG
>JBAVGL010000522.1:0-1791 GCA_049684795.1 Chitinivibrionales bacterium
TAGAAAATATATCTTTTATTGTAGGACAACTGTCCTACAGGAGGACAAAATGGAAACAGTACCGGTACGTGACTTCAGGGTCAATCCCGGAAAAGTATGGCGAAGGCTCAGGAAATCAGGAAGGATGCTTATAACTTCAACGGGCAAGCCGATAGCGCTTTTGACGGATATTAAAGGCCATAGCGTGGAAGAAGAGGTCCGTATTGACGCGTTTGCTCGCGGCGCGGCGGCCGTTTCCAGGCTTCGGGAACACGCGCAGAAACAAGGCCTCTCTCACATGAAACCAAAAGATATTGAATCTGAAATTAAAAAAAGCAGGAAAAACCGATAGGGTGTTCCATGGAGGCGGTGATAGATACTAATGTTCTTGTGTCCGGCCTGCTTTGCGCGGATAGCCCGCCCGGGGAAATCGTAGACCTCATTCTTGCTAATAGCATTACGCCGGTTTTCGATGATAGAATCCTCTACGAATATCGAAATGTTCTTACACGTCCTAAATTTTCCTTCCCCAAAACAGCGGTTGAAGAATTATTAAGCGCTTTTATTTCCATCGGCCTTCAGGTTTTTGCGATTCACACCCGCAGCGCATTGCCGGATGAAAAAGACCGCTGTTTTTATGAGTGCGCATTGTCGATTTCGTCGAAGGCGCTCATTACTGGAAATAAAAAACATTTTCCCGCGCATCAATGCCCCGGAATAACGGTTTTCTCACCCTCGGAATTTCTTGATCTAAAGTAACTTTGTAAAAAGCGGCTGTCCAAAAACCAAGTTTCCACCCACAACGGAACCATAATCTTCCAACCTCGCGCATGCGGTAACACGAATGCGCAAATACAATGTCGTATATGCCGTCTGCGTATAATATTTTATGAAGTACCATTATAAGCAAAGACCAATATCCATTTTTACAGGAAGAACTGTCGAATTAAAGCTTTAGGGCTAATCGATTCTTCCCAATCAATCAAAATATTTGAAAAAGAAAACAATCCCTATGAGCGTCACCAACATCATCGGCAACACGCCTACGACGGAAATCCACCGGATATGGGATTCTAAAGCAACGGGCGTGCGGATACTCGCGAAACTTGAAGGCGCGAACCCCGGCGGATCACTCAAGGACCGGCCCGCGTATTACATGCTCAAAACCGCCATACAGTCCGGAGAACTGACAAAAGATAAAATTATCCTGGAACCTACGTCGGGCAACACCGGCATAGGCATGGCCATGATCGCGGCGGCCATGGGATACAGGATCAAGCTTACCATGCCCGCGTGCGTCAGCGAAGAGCGTCGCGCCGTGCTGATGGCTCTTGGAGCGGAAATCGAATTGACGCCCGGATGCGAGAAAACCGACGGCGCGATCAGGCGCGCGCACGCGATCATGGAACAGTCCGGCGATTGCTATTATATGCCCAACCAGTTTTCAAATCCCTCGAACTGGAAGGCCCATTACGAAACGACCGCGCCGGAAATCGTTCGCGACACGCCGGGCAAGGTCGACGTCGTCGTTGCCGGGATGGGCACGACCGGCACGCTCATGGGATGTTCGCGGTATTTTCGGGAACACCATCCGGCTGCAAAAGTCGTCGGCGTTGAACCCGAACTCAATCACCGGATTCAGGGGCTGAAAAACATGAACGAGTCAATCGTGCCGAAAATTTACGACCCGGCTCTCCTGGACAATAAAATTACATGCTCCGACGACAATGCGTTCAACACCACGCGGCAGCTCGCGCTCATGGAAGGACTTTTCTGCGGCATTTCCAGCGGGGCGGCATTATGGGGGGCAAT
>JBAVGL010000523.1:0-10573 GCA_049684795.1 Chitinivibrionales bacterium
GCGTTTGGGTATTGGTCGTTGGGCTTTTTTGAGAATTGTCCTGGGCCTGAACGCCCGCCGCGCCGACAAACAAAAATGAAGCCGCCACAATTGCCGTCACTAACTTTTTCATAAATTCCTCCGATTAAATTTAGATGAATAAAGATACATGAAAAATTATTCCCCTCAACAGTTCCATCCGAACTGTTGCAAGTTTTAATACGGTAGTTAGACGCATGGAAACCTGTTTTTGTTACAACTTTTTTTTTGACTTTGTTTTCAGCAATTTGTAGTTAAAAAAAGTAATAAATAGTAAAATTTAATCAGTTACAATTTGAATTCGACCGGTGAACATTGGAATTTATATTTTCGTTAATCCGCGTCAATCAGCGGCGATGCTTCTGAGTACCTGGCGGGGTGATCAGAGAATTTGCAAAGGGACTTTCTATGAAAAACCTTCTTTTGAAAGTTTTAAGACTCGCGGCTTACCGGTCACGCCTATCAGCTTCCGATTCCAGATTGATTTCGCCTTGCAGATTAATTTCGTCTTGTCTTTCGATTCCCAGATTCTTAATTCCAGATTCCAGATTTTGTACGCCGGAGGCAATATCGCTTCTTTTCACAATGTTGCTCGTAACCATCACCGTTCCCCTGCAAGCGGCCACCCCCGGCTTCGACACGTTGGTGAACTACGACACGGCTTGGACGTATGTGTATGATGGAGGGAAAAGCAAGAGTGGTGCTACAATCAATGACATATTTTATGACGTCAAATGCTTGCCAAACGGAACATCTGTATGCGTGGGGCAATCGGGAGATACTTCTGCTGTAGTATCCCAAATCATTGGCATGAAAATAAATGAGACTGGGAAACCTGTATGGAAAAGGTTATTTAAGCATGCTGAGAATCAGGTTGCACATTCTCTTGCCTTAGCTAAAAATGGCGATTTCATTATTGGAGGGCATCGAGTTGGTGCGCCATTGGTAATGCGTCTTGATTCAACCGGCAGTGTTAAATGGTCACGATGGTATTATGATTCAGTGTCATATAAGTCTCTACTTCAACGTAGTGGGATTGTTAACTCTTTAAAGGAAACCAGCCGCGGAACAATTATTTGCGCCACGGGAGATGAATTCCCGAATAATAATGGAATGACCATGCATAACTACGCCGCCATGATCGAGTTCGACTCGCTCGGCCGCAGCCCCTATGATTCAACGCAGCCATGTTACGTGAATAATGAATTCAACCTTGATGTGGGGTATAACATAGACGGTTTTTACATAGACGAAACTAAGGGGAAGAATTTTGTGCTATCGGGCTACCAGAGCGTGTATTATACCGACAGCCTCGGCAACCCGCTGTGGAAGAGCAATTACACATTTTCCCTTGCCGGGGTTGGAACGGTGAAAAACAATATCAGCCGCGCCAAGGTGCTTCGCGACAATACGCTTATCGTTGCGGGTCAGGCGTATGAAGGAAATTGCTGGACGAAATACAAAACGCTCTATTACGACGCCTGGTGGTCGCCGGTGAATTACGGGAGCGGGTTGAATACGAATTGGGATACTGCTGGAAGAGAAGGGGGCAGTGATGGCCTTTATGATTTTACGCAGCTTAATAATGGGAATTTGGTATTTGTCGGAAACAAAGATAATACAAGTTCAGATAGCGGGGGAATATGGACATTTGTGACTGATTCAACAGGAAAACATCTTTATTGGGAAAAGCAGACAAAAGTTTTTTATAAAAAGGATGATGGTAGGGCGGTGACCCCTTATTCGGTTTGTGCAACACCTGATGGCGGGTTTACGGTAGTTGGTGTGGATCAGTGTGTGGATTCTCTTGGCGGGAAAAATGCATTTGCGGCGCACTTCATTTCCAAGCCCATATCCGCTGTTATGTACCGCGGCAATTTCCAAGCAAAATCTTTGAACGGCTTCAGCGTTCGTCTTGCTGGAGCAAAGCTCCTGGTGTCGAACACAATGTCAAAAGTTCCAGCCACCGTATCGCTCTTCGATGTTTCGGGCAGATGCGTTGCAACGCAAACCGGGAGTGAAAAAATAAGCGTCAATATGGCAACCATGGCAAAAGGAATATACGTTGTGGGGGTGAAGGCTGGAACGGTGCAGCAGGCGCAGAAGATTATGAAAGAATATTGAATAAGAGGTCTAGCAAAAACGATATTATAGGCAGAGGTTTACATGAAATTACAGCTGATTTATTTGGATACTTCGGTTTTTGGCGGGTGTTTTGAACCGGAATTTTCCGAATGGTCGATTGGTTTGATACGCGACATTGAAAATGGTTTATTTCAGGCGACAACCTCAGAAATCGTGGCTTTTGAAATTGATGCCGGGGCGCCTGAAATCGTTCAACAAAAGTTTAGCAGTTTTCTAAATGGTTGCTCACCAGAGGTTCTTTCCATGTCTGAGGATGTTTTGACACTGTCGGATGCATATTTAGCACATGGAATTTTGACGCAAAAATTCAGGAATGATATGATGCATATCGCGCTAGCAACCGTTCACGGAGTGGATATTGTCGCAAGTTGGAATTTCAAACATATTGTCCGATTCGAAAAGATCGTAAAATTTAACGCGGTCAATCTTGAACTTGGATATCACCAAATAGCAATACATTCGCCGAGGGAGTTAGCTACCTATGGAAAAGATTAATGCCGTTGAAATGGTCCGTAAAATTCGCGACAAACAATACGAAGAAACGAAAAATATGCCGCGGCAAGAATTATTGAAATATTTCAAAAAAAATGGCGAAAAAGCATTATTAAAACTTCGAAGGACGGCTAAGTCGCATCATTCTTCGGTCGCTTGACGATATGCAAGAAAAGAACCCTAAAGATCTTCAATTCCAGGTTCGTAATTGGTTTTTGCTCCTGCTTGCCTTTTCAATCGGCGTTAACGCCGCCACCCCCGGCTTCGATACATTGGTGAACTACGATACCGCTTGGACGTATGTCTATGATGGGGGAAAGTATAAGGACGGAACTGCTATTGGAGATGCTTTTAACGGTGCTAAATGCTTGACAAATGGTGTCTGTGTGTGTCGGTTATTCAGGAGATACCTCAACGCCCATAGGGCAACTTTTGTTAATGAAACTGGATAATTCAGGGAAAGTTGTATTAAATAAATTATTTAAATATAAATATTATCAATATGCTCAATCAATAAATATTGCTCAAAATGGTGATTTCTTAGTTGGAGGATATCGTTATGGCGCCCCTCTTATTTTTCAAACTGATACTGCTGGCAATATAAAATGGTCAACATGGTATTATGATTCCGTAGGCAATAATCTTCGTCTTCAAAAAAACGCTGCTATTAACTCTCTCCGCGAAACCAGTCGTGGCACGATCATCTGCGCCGCAGGTGATCCATATCCCAACAATAATGGCCAGGTCTTGAACAATTACGCCGCCATGCTTGAGTTCGACTCTTTAGGGAATATGCATCATTACCGTGAATTTAATAATGTAACCGGCTACAACATAGGGGGCTTTTATGTTGATGAAACCCAAGGAAAGAACTTTGTTCTTTCGGGGAACCAGGGCGTTTTGTATACCGATACCGTAGATTATGTTCTATGGCAAAAAAACTATACCTTCATGCTCACCGGGGTCGGCTCGGAAACAAACAACATAAGCCGGGCCAAGGTGCTGCGCGATAATAATCTTATTGTAGCCGGCCAGGCGTATGAAGGGAATTGCTGGACAACATATAAGCACCTGTATTATGACGCCTGGTGGTCGAGCGCGGATTATGGAAGCGGTTCAAACAGGGATTGGGACACGGCGGGAAAGCAGGGAGCGGACGATGATATTGATGATTTTACGCAGCTTAATAATGGAAATCTAGTATTTGTGGGTGAAAAGGGCGGAGCAAATGGAAATTCCCCGTTGTGGGTTTTTGTGACTGATTCCACGGGAAAACGTTTGTTATGGGAAAAACAATTTTTAAATAAGTCAACTAAGAATGTTACCATGTATCCTATGTCGGTTGCGGCTTCTCCGGACGGAGGTTTTACAGTAGTGGGCTATGGAAATTTTGGGACGGATGCCAATGATGCCTTTGCGCAGCATTTTGTTTATAAGCCGGTATCGGCGGTGATGTACCGTGGCAATTTCCAAGCAAAATCTTTGAACGGCTTCAGCGTTCGTCTTGCCGGTGCAAAGCTTGTGGTATCCGGCAAAACACCTGGTATGGTGATGAGTGAAGTTTCTTTGTTCGATGTTTCGGGCAGATGCGTTGCAACGCAAGCCGTAGGGGCGAAAGGCTCTTCGCCCTTGTCGTTCGATATTTCGAAGCTGGCGCATGGAACGTATGTTGTGCGGTTAAAAGCAGGATCGGCTGTTGAAACGACCAAATTCGCGTACTAAAAAAAATCTGGAATCTGAGAATGAATACAAAAAATAAAATCTGAAATCAAGAACCATGTCTGAACTATGATTTGTTTGAATTTTATGATGAAGATGATTTAAAATGACGGTGTAACAATTTGTAAAATGAAGACGGGAATATAAAATCAAGGCATTCATGTAAATCAAACGAATCAAGGTTCAAGACGATTTTAATCAGAGCAATCATTTAATCAGCGTCAATCAGCGATTCAGACAATGTTCCACAATTTCCCCGCACACCTCTTCCTGCGTCAATATATTCCCGTCAATCGTCACGTCCGAGTACTTGCGGTACAATTCAAAGCGCTCGTAGAACAGGTCGTCGATGGTCTGATCGGACCTTTTGGCAAGGCCGCGGCCGGAAAAATCCTTCACGCGCCTTTTTATCGTGTCAAGATCAACGTTTAAAAAAACGATGGTCCCGAAGGTTTTCAAGTACGCCATCACGGGCGCGCTGTACGCGGCGCTTCCGCCGGTTGCCACGACGCAGTGGGCGTAGTCATGGTGCAATAAAACGCGCTCTTCCGTTTTTCGTAGGGCCATGTACCCGTCGCGATCGACGATGTCCTGAAGCGAACGCTTTTCCGTAGTTTGAATAAGCACGTCGGTGTCGACAAAGTTGAGGTTCATGCGCTTGGCAAGAATAACGCCCGCGGTGCTTTTCCCGCTGCCCGGCATACCGATGAGAATTATTGAAGACGGCTTTTGATTCATAGATTGAAAAATACATAAGGGAATCTCTAAAAATTGTTGAATACGAAATCGGGCGCTGAGCGGCGGTCACTGAGCGAAGTCGAAGTGAGCCGCCCGCCTATCGGGATTAAGGATTTGCCGTTAAATTCTTGACCGGAGACCGGTAAGAAACGTATATTTAAAAGCTTTTTAAAATTTCCAAATTAAAACATTGCTCTCTCAAATATACTTTACCTAATCAACAGGAGGATTTTCATGGCTATTAAAGTTGGAATCAACGGTTTCGGCCGGATAGGCCGCTTGGTTTTTCGCGCCGCGTGCGAAAGAAAAGACATCGAAATCGTCGGCATCAACGATCTTCTCGACGCAAATTATATGTCCTATATGCTCAAATACGACACTGTCCACGGACGCTTCAACGGCACCTCCGAAGCAAAAGACGGAAAGCTGATCGTTAACGGTAAGCCCATCCGTATCACCTCCGAAAAAGACCCCGCGAACCTCAAGTGGGCCGACGTGGGCGCCGAATACGTCGTCGAATCCACGGGACTCTTCCTCGACAAAGTAAAAGCCGAAGGCCATATCAAGGCGGGCGCCAAGCGCGTCGTCATGTCGGCCCCGTCCAAAGACGACACCCCGATGTTCGTCATGGGCGTCAACCATAAAACATACAAGGGCGAGCAGTTCGTTTCCAACGCGTCCTGCACCACGAACTGCCTTGCGCCACTGGCCAAGGTCGTCCACGACAACTGGGGAATGATCGAAGGCCTTATGACCACCATTCACGCGGTCACCGCCACGCAGAAGACCGTCGACGGCCCGTCTATGAAAGACTGGCGCGGCGGACGCGCTGCCGGTTTCAACATCATTCCTTCGTCCACCGGCGCGGCCAAAGCGGTGGGCAAAGTCATTCCCGACCTCAAGGGCAAGCTCACGGGCATGTCCCTTCGCGTTCCCACGGCCGACGTTTCCGTCGTTGACCTTACCTGCCGCCTGGCCAAACCCGCGTCATACGACGCGATCAAGGCCGCGATGAAGGCCGCTTCCGAGGGCGAACTCAAGGGCATTTTAGGGTATACCGAAGACGATGTCGTGTCGAGCGATTTTATCCATGAATCCAAGACGTCGGTTTTCGACGCCAAGGCCGGCATCGCGCTCAACGACACGTTTGTCAAGCTAGTCGCCTGGTACGACAACGAGTGGGGTTATTCCTGCAAGGTGCTCGACCTCATCGCACACATGGCGACGGTAAAATAATAACCATTTTCAACCTATGTAGGGGCGACGTTTTGTCGCCCTTGCATTACAATAATAGATTTCATCACGGAGAAGTTCATCATGGCAAAATTGTTCATCGAAGATTTGCAGGTTAAAGGCAAACGGGTGCTCATGCGCGTGGATTTCAACGTGCCCATCGAAAATGGCGTGATCACCAGCGAAAAGCGTATCGACGCATCGTTGCCTTCAATTAAATATCTTTCCGAGCATGGCGCGAAAGTCATCCTCATGTCGCACCTTGGACGGCCCAAGGGCGAAAAGAAACCCGAGTTCAGTATGAAGCCGGTGGCCGAAAACCTTAAAACAAAGATCAACGCCAAAGTTTCATTCGTCGACGATTGCATCGGCGATTCCGTGGCCAAGGCCGTGGCCGCCATGAAAGAAGGCGACGTCCTGCTCCTTGAAAACCTCCGGTTTTACAAGCAGGAAGAAAAAAACGACCCGGAATTCTCGAAAAAACTCGCGAGCATCGCCGATTTATACGTCAACGACGCGTTCGGCACGGCCCACCGCGCCCACGCCTCCACCGAGGGTGTCACCAAATTCATCAAGCAATGCGCCGCGGGTTATCTCATGAAAAAAGAGCTCGATTATTTGGGAATGGCCGTCAGCAACCCTAGGCACCCCTTCGTCGCGGTGCTCGGCGGGGCGAAAGTGTCCGACAAAATCGAGGTCATCAAGAACCTGCTTAACAAAGTCGATACGCTCATCATCGGCGGCGGCATGATGTTCACGTTTTACAAGGCCCAGGGCAGGGAAATCGGGAAGTCGTTGCTCGAGGCGGATAAGGTCGACGTGGCCAAAAAAATCCTCGAAGACGCGCATGCCGAAGGCAAGAACCTGCTGCTGCCCGTCGATACGGTGGTGGCGGCCGAGTTTAAAAACGAGTCGCCGTCGAAGGTCGTTTCCTGGGACGCCATTCCCGCCGACCGGATGGGCCTCGACATCGGCCCCAAAAGCATCGAGATGTTCACGAAAGAACTCGAAAACGCGAAGAGCATCGTCTGGAACGGGCCCATGGGCGTTTTCGAAATGGAAAATTTCGCCACAGGCACCAACGCCATAGCACAGGCGCTCGCCAACGCGACAGCCAAAGGCGCGACGACCATCGTCGGCGGCGGCGACAGCGCGTCGGCGATCAAAAAGGCCGGGTTGTCCAAAAAAGTCAGCCATGTTTCCACCGGCGGGGGCGCGTCGCTTGAATTCCTGGAAGGCAAGGTCTTGCCCGGCGTGGCGGCCTTGACGGATAAGTAATTTTTTCGGGAGAAATTATATTTCATTAAGGCGGTTCGCGGACCGCCCATCTGCATAACCACTAACCTGCTGCCTGCCGCAGGCAGCAGATAAGGCTCTCTAAGCTTTCGAACGACAAAAAATTGTCGCTCAAAAGCCAAGAGAGCCTAAGGAGAATCATTATCATGGGTCGCAAGAAATTCATTGCCGGCAACTGGAAGATGAACACAACGCTCGACGAGGCCTGCACGCTGGCCAAAGGCCTGGTGGCGAAACTCGGGTCGATTACCGACGTTACTATCGCGATATGCCCTCCCTATATAAATCTGAAGGCCGTGTCCGACATTGTCAAGGGCTCATCCATCAAATTAGGGGCGCAGGACGTGCATTGGGAAGCCAAAGGCGCGTTTACCGGAAAAGTGAGCTGCGCGATGCTTAAAAGCGTCGGCGTAACGTACGTCATCATCGGGCATTCCGAGCAGCGAACATATTTTCACGAAACGAACGAGACCGTCAATAAAAAAGCAAAGGCTACCTTGGCGGCGGGTCTACTGCCGATCATCTGCGTCGGGGAAACATTGGACGAACGCAAGAGCGGAAAGATGCAGGCCGTGGTCGAGTCGCACGTGCGGGGCGCCTTCGCGGGCCTTTCGAAGGACGATGCGCTCAAATGCACCATAGCCTATGAGCCGGTATGGGCCATCGGCACCGGCGAAACCGCCACGCCCGAGCAGGCGAACGAGGCACACGCGTTCATCCGTATAATCCTTAAATCGATGTACGACGCCGACCTCGCGCAAAAGCTGGTCATTCAATACGGCGGCAGCATGAAGCCCGACAACGCAAAGTTGCTTTTGTCAAAGCCCGACGTCGATGGCGGGCTCATCGGCGGCGCGGCCCTCAAGGTCGACGATTTCGCGGGTATTGTAGTGCCGAAGTAAAAGTTCCCTGAGCGAAGCCGAAGGGAATATATTTTTACGTGTGCTCAGTGAGGGTTTATAAAGAATAAATCCGGTTCCTCTTTAAAATCAGGGGAATCTTTTTAATCCGATTAATCAGCGGTAAGAAAGTTGGTCCTTATGTTTTTCGGAATCATGCTCTTCATTTTTGTCGTGGTGTGCATTCTCCTCTGCCTCCTTATCCTCATTCAATCGGACAAAGGCGGCGGCATCTCGGGCGCAATCGGCGGCGGCCTGGCAGGCGCGAGCTCAATGTTCGGCACGCAAGACACGGCAAACGTGCTTACGCGCACGACCGCCATACTCGCGTCGATTTTCATGGGGCTGTGCATCATCATGTCGATATTCCTTTCGCACCCTTCAGCCAAGCAGCAAAAATCAATGCTCAAGGAAAGGGCCGAAAAACAGAATAATTTTTCGCCTTCTTCGGTGTTGCAGGGAAACGGACTGCCGCTGGGCGCCTCGCAACAGACAGCGCCGGGCGCTCACGGTCCGGGAACGGGTGCAATTCCTTTGCAGCAACAAAGTCCCGCGCCGGCCGGGCTTCCCATGGCCCCAGCGCCTGCGCCAATGCAGGCGCCCGCGAAGGCCCCCGCGGCACCGGCGGCAAAAGGAAAGTAAACGACCTCGTGCGGTCGTGGTGGAACTGGTAGACACGCATGTTTGAGGGGCATGTGGGTGCAAACCTGTGTCGGTTCGATTCCGACCGACCGCACCATACTTAAGACTCCGGTCAGATAGGCAGCATCTGATCGGAGTTTTTTTATTGGATGAAAATTTCATAAAAAACTATGAGGATCATCTTTGCGGGATATAATTTTGTAAATGAAAAAGGAGGGTTTATGGGATTGACAAAAGTCACGGTAACGATAACCAATCTTGCCAAAACAGGGCGTCCATATGAGAATGAATTTCTGGTCGATACGGGGGCGGTAGATTGCCTTGTTCCCGCCGGCAAATTGAAAAAAGCCGGTGTCAAGCCTGAAGGAATCGCGGTCTACGAGCTTGCAAATGGGACGCCTGTTGAATATCAATATGGTTTTGCACGTATTTCCTTCATGGGAGCTGAAACCGTCGCCCAGGTAATATTCGGCCCCGAAAACGCGGAGCCGATACTCGGAGTTGTAGCGCTGGAAAACACGGGGATCGGAATCGATCCCAGGACCAAGAAACTGTTGAAAATGACCGCCAAGGCTCTGAAATGATTTTTTTTACAACTCTTATTGAATAAGGGGGCAGTATGAAAGCGGTGAAATATTCAAATTATGGGGGAATTGATGTACTCAAGGTTGTCACGGACGCCGACAAGCCCGCCATTCACGATGGGCAGGTGCTCGTGGAAATTGAGGCGGCAAGCATCAATCCGGTCGATTACAAGGTCCGGATGGGCTACATGAAAGATTTCGTCCCGCTGAAGTTTCCCGCTACCATCGGGGGCGACTTTTCGGGGATTGTAAAAGAAATTCGCGGGAACGATTCGGGACTTAATGTCGGCGATAAAGTTTACGGGCAAGCCGTCGTGCTTAACGGTGGGTCCGGATCGTTCGCTGAATTCGCCGCTGCGAATGTGGCCAACATCGCCCGCATGCCCGCAACGGTTGATTTCCTTAAGGCCGCGGCCCTTCCTTTGGCGGGGGCGAGCGCCATTCAAGCCATTGAGGATGCGATCAAATTAAAGAAAGGCCAGAAGATTCTCATCCACGGGGGCGCAGGCGGGATCGGAAGCATCGCGATACAACTCGCGAAGTCGATCGACGCGGAAGTCGCGACGACCGTCAGCGAGAAGGACGTTTCGTTCGTGAAGGAATTGGGTGCCGATATTGTCATCGATTATCATAAGCGGAAGTTTGAGGAAGATCTCAAGGATTTCGACGCCGTTCTCGACCTGGTTGGCGGGGAAGCAACGGCAAAATCGATCAAGGTGCTCAGGAAGGGCGGGGTTCTGGTGAGCCTCGCGGGTCGCCCCGATGAGGCGCTTGCCAAAAAAAGCGGTGTAACGGCAATGGGCCAGA
>JBAVGL010000524.1:0-8940 GCA_049684795.1 Chitinivibrionales bacterium
GAGGAACGAGCGGCACGATGATCATGTTGTTTTTCCAGTCGAAGAGGGCGTTGCCGTTGCACGGGACCACCAGCACGGTCGGGAGACCGAAAATAGAAACCCGCGCGTTGTCGAAAATCGCCGGGTCGAACTCCACGACGCGGTTAACGCAGGCCGTCAACTCCTTGATCGTAAAATATTTGTCTTCGGGCCGGAGAATGGAGCTGCTTTCGTTATGCAGGCGTTTTGCGGAAAGCCTCGCGAGGTCCCGCACGTATCCGATTTCCTTCCGCAATGCGGCCTCGATTTCCAGGGGTGAAGTCCGCTCCTGCTTTTGGGCGACCTCGTTTATTTCCCGACGCATCGCGGCGACCGCGTCTTCACAATCGATTATTTTCGCGCAATTGTCATTGATCTGGCCGGTGGCGTGTTTTACGACCGCGATAGTTTCGCGCGATTCCATCGTCGACAGGAATCCCTCGATCTGTTCAAGGAGCGCCGCATGCTCCTGTTCCTGTTCACAGTAGCGGCGCCTGTCATTGACGGAAAGAAAGACCCCCTTGGATATCGTTTTTTTTATCATGGAATTCTGCCGGTACAGCTTGTCGGCCAGCCGTATCTTATCAATATTTGCCTGAAGCGCAGCGGGGAGAAGGTTGGGAATGCAGTCTTTAAAAAGGCCGCTGAGAATGCTGTCTTTCCGATGTTGCTCCATGGCGCTGATTTCATTTTCCAACCGCTTGATATAAACTTCACTTTGCCTGATTTCCTTTTCCAGGGATTCCTTTTTGTCACCCGACACGGTCTTTGAATAAGCGTCCAACAACCAATCGGCCACCAGGCAGACTTTAAGGTGCGCGACCGGGGCGGTCATCCCGCTAAGGCCTTCGGCAATTCCCACGGCGTCGTCCAGGACCTCAGCGATGATCCCATAATTAACAAAAGCGTATTCTCTTGATAAAAAGTCCCGCAAATCCAGCTTTTCATGGACATGGCGGACCACTTCCTCTTCGAGATGGGCCCAGTAAAGGACGCCCGCGTCCCGCAAAAATACGGGGTCGGCGGGATTTTCCCTTAGGTTTTTCAATATTTTTATTTCCCGGTCCTTGAATTTCATGTTTTTTTCCGGTCACCTTATTTGTCGACAATGCCCAGCTCGTAGTCGCCCTCCGAGCCCTTGATGCGGCACACAACGAAGATATAAACCGGCCGGGCGACGCTGTCGGGAAATACAATGGTATCAATCGGATTAATCGGATAGTCGAGATTGAAAACATGTGAAAGACTGTCGACGACAAAAAATGAATCCTGTGAATTAATGGATTGCAAAAAAACACCGCGCGCTTTATTGTCAGTGCATAAGAAAACGTCGATGTCCGACGCGTCCGACACGGTCCCGAATATTTCTGAAGCACAATTGTCGGCAAGGGCTTTTGTGTCGTTCGGTTCCTGTTCGCGCGGGTACGTTACAAACGCCACCGAATCCTGAGACGGGTCAAGGACAACGCCATCTCTGGAGGTTACGGGGTTTTTCAACCGCACCACGTACCGGGTGTTCCCGTCAAGCATGTCCATGACATCAAGGGACAGCGTATCGCGCGTTGCATTTAAATAAACGCCGTACCGGGCGCTTATTGGCGGGGAAAAATCCAAGGTAACCGAAGAATCGGCCAGCGGAGCGGAGAAAACGAATTGCAATTGAGGAAAGACGGACACAGTGTCGGTTTTTGCATTAATACAGGTCATGCTTAGGGGCGCGTTGTTTTCTCTGGTATCAAAAATACACGATACCCACAAACATGCCACCAAACCACCGATGATTTTAAGACCAGCGCATTTCACCAGTGCAACGTCCTTTTTTTAAAAATCCTGTATTATTCACTTTTCTTGGCCCTGCCTCATAAATCAAATTATATGTAACCTTAACTAAATAAAACAAGAGAATTTTAATACGGGAGTCAACTCGATGTACGATCTTATTATTTTAGGCGCGGGTCCGGCGGGCTACTATGCGGCGGAAAAAGCGGCGGAAGCGGGAATGAGCGTCGTTCTCATTGAAAAAAGTTTCCTGGGTGGGGTTTGTCTCAATGAGGGATGCATTCCGTCCAAAACCCTGCTGTACAGTTCAAAACTCTTTAAACAGGCAAAAATTTCGGAAAATTTCGGCGTTATTGCGCCCGATGTTTCCTTCAACATGTCCACGGTAATTTCCCGCAAGGAAAAAATCGTTTCCACCCTGCGCAACGGCATTGCCTTTACCTTGAAAAAAAACAGCGTCGTTGTAGAACCTGGAAACGGAATTATTCTTCCTAAACAAAACGATGTATTCAATGTGCGGGTGGGGGAAAAAATAGTTGAAGCGCGGCGGCTGTTGATATGCACCGGTTCCGAACCGGTAGTTCCTCCAATTCCCGGCGCTCAGCAACCTTTTGTGGTTACGAACAAGGAAATCCTCAGTTCCGATAGCCTGCCCAAAAACCTTGTCGTTATCGGGGGCGGGGCCATCGGGCTTGAAATGGCGTGCTTTTTTGTGGAGACTGGAAGCACCGTTACCGTCGTCGAACTGTTGCCGTCAATCGCCGGAAATATCGACAATGAAATAAGTCAGTTACTGAAGAAAGAACTTGAGAAGACCGGAATCCGGTTTCTTCTCAAGGCGCGGGCGGCCGAAATCGGCGATAAAACCGTGGTCGTTGAATCCGACGGCGCGCGAAGCGCCGTCCCCGCGGACATTGTGCTCATGAGCGTAGGCCGTAAACCGATAACCCGGGGATTCGGGCTTGAAGATCTCGGGGTGGCTATTGAAAACAACGGAATCAAGACCGATGCGCGTGGACGTACGAATGTCAGCGGCGTTTGGGCCGCGGGAGATGTGAACGGGGTATCGATGCTCGCCCATACCGCCTACCGGGAAGCGCAGGTATGCATCGATGACATGGCGGGTAAGACCGGCGCCGTGAACTACGACGCGGTCCCGCTTGTCATCTATACGCACCCCGAGGTCGCCTGCGTGGGCTTGACTGAGGAAGAAGCGGGGCGTCGCGGCCTTTCGGTCGTGGCGTCCAAACTGCCGCTTTCATATAACGGCCGCTTTTACGCCGAAAACGAAGGCGGCAAAGGCATCTGCAAGGCAGTAATTGACAAATCCACCAAAACCCTTGTCGGCCTGCACATGGTCGGCGGGAGTTGCTCGGAAATTATTTACGGCGCCGCCGCGATGATTGAAAACAAACAAACCGTCGAAGACATACGTAAAATCGTTTTCCCGCACCCCACGGTTTCCGAAATCATCAAGGACACGGTCCTTCAGACCCGTTTCTAGGCATATACCGCCCATAAAATTGTTTCGATACAATTTTGTGCCATCATATAATTTATTATCTATTATGACTCCACCGGAAATCAGTTCACAACTCAGCTTCAACGGACTATCCGCATTATACCGTATAGCCCGAATATTGGGCACCGGCGGAAGCATTGACAATGTTATGACAAATGTGCTGGAAATCCTTGAAACGCACGCCGGCATGAAGCGGGGCATGATTTCTATTGTCAATAAAGACAATTCCGAACTGACGGTCGACGTGGCCAAGGGGATTTCCGAAAGCAGCAAACAGCGCGGAAAGTACCGCATCGGCGAAGGCATAACCGGCAAGGTAGTGGCGACCGGAAGGCCCATTGCCATACCGAAATTGCGCAACGAACCGACATTTCTCGATAAAACAGGCGCGCGCAAAAATTTGCAGGACAGCGACCTCGCCTTTCTCTGCGTTCCCGTCAAGGCCGGAAACGAGGTGGTCGGGGCGCTTTCGGTTGACAAGGTCTCCGTCGAGGACGCGGTGACGCTCGAAGGCGAACTGCGGTTTTTAGAGGCCGTTGCCGACCTCATCGCCCAGGTGGTTTCCGTGCGCCGCAGGGAGCAGGAACGGATTTCGGCCCTCGAGCGCGAAAACCTTGAGCTGAGAAAAACCCTCGAGGAAAAAGGCAAACCCGACGAAATGATCGGCAACAGCGGCTCCATGCGAGAGGTCTACCGCCAGATCGCCCAGGTGGCGCCATCGTCGACCACGGTGCTTTTACGGGGCGAGACCGGCACGGGAAAGGAGCTCGTTGCCCGCGCCACCCACCAGAAAAGCGCGTTCGCCGCGGGCCCGTTCGTGCCCGTAAATTGCGCCGCGCTGCCTGAATCGCTGCTTGAAAGCGAGCTCTTCGGCCATGAAAAAGGCTCCTTTACCGGCGCGATGGCCAAACACATCGGCCGTTTCGAGTCGGCGAATAACGGCACGCTGTTCCTCGATGAAATCGGCGAAATGAGCCTTTCCGCCCAGGGCAGGCTTTTGCGCGCCATCCAGGCAAAGGAGATCCAGCGCGTGGGCGGCACCGACTCCGTCCATGTCAATGTCCGGCTCATCTGCGCCTCCAACCGCAACCTTGAGCAGGACGTCAAAGAGGGCCGATTCAGGGAAGACCTGTACTACCGCATCAACGTGTTCAATATCGCTTTACCCCCTCTGCGTGAACGGGGGGCCGACGTGCTTCTTCTGGCGGATTATTTCGTAAAGAAATATGCCCGCAACCATAAAAAAACCATCAACCGCATTTCCACTCCGGCCATCGACATGCTTTCGGCGTATCACTGGCCGGGCAATGTCCGCGAACTGGAAAACGTCATGGAACGGGCCGTGATCGTGTCCGCGGGCAAGGCTATTGAGGGCCACGACCTTCCGCCCACGCTCCAGATGAAGGATGTTGACAAACAAGGAATCAGAAAAGACACGTTCGACAATCTCGTGGCATCCTTCGAACGCGAACTCATCGTGGACGCTCTGAAGGACGCGCGCGGCAATCAGACCAAGGCCGCCCAGATTCTCGGGGCCACGAAACGCATTATCCAATATAAAGTAATGAAATACGGCATTGATTTTCGCCGGCTGCGGGGGACGAAGTAGAGAAGGTGATGGGGTAAAGAAATAAAAGATGATCAAAGTATTTTTGAAATATTCAGCGGTCCTGTTGATTATGTTGGGCGGATGCAACTCCGATTACCATTCTAAAAAATGGGCTGAAAACGCATTGAAGCGCAAGCCCGGCATTACAATCATAAAAAATTGTATCGATCTGGGATTTGCGCAAAACAGGGGAATGATTTTCGGCATCTTTAACGATAAAACGCCTAAAATCTCCACAATGTTATTCATTATTTTCAGAATTGTTGCGCTCTTTATTTTGACGATATTTATCTGGATCAATCGCAAACGGACTCTGCTGTTTTTGCTGCCTTTTCTTCTGTTCTGGATCGGGGCGCTGGGAAATTTAATCGATCCCTTTAAATATGGCTATGTAGTCGATTTCATCCATATCAGGGCCGGAAAAATCCTAAATTGGCCATTTTATTTCAACCTGGCGGACGCCTATATTACCATGGGAATATTTTTGGTTTTATTCAAGGAAATAGGGCGAACATTTCGATCGAGGAAACCTTCAAAGGCGCCTATCTTCGACGCCATTAAATAGTCGGGCCCACTACGGACCCAGGGATCCGACGACCCTCTCCCCAAGCGCTGTCTTTAATTCCTCGATTAAACGCCTGGTTTTTCCCTCATCGTCAATTTTACCGCCGTCGGCGTCGGTCACGTAAAACACGTCGACGGCCTGGTCGACCCGCGTTGACAAACGGGCCGAGGAAATATTGACGTTGTTTTTGTTCAGGCACTGGACGATACGGTGAAGGAGCCCGAAGTTGTCGGCGGTTTTTATTTCAACGATTGTCAGGCAGCGCGAGGATTCATTGTCGATGCCTACATGCACGTCGGCTTTGTCCATGACCGTGCGCAGGCGCTTGAGCGGATACTGCCTGAGACGCTCGACAATCAGCGAATCGGCCGTGGCGGTCCCTCCGGTGATCAATTCCCATTTTTTCTGGATGTTCAACAACCGTTTATCGCTTGACACAACAGGATATTGCGGAGGTTCGACGTAAAAAACGTCGAGTACCTTCCCTTCGCGCATCGAAAATATATGGGCGCCGAGAATGTTATAGCCTTCCGAAGACATGCAGCCGATAATGTCCCGCAAAAATCCCATCCGGTCCCACCCGCAGACGGTGATCCGTTCAAACCCGTCGAACCTGTCGCAATGGAGCTGCAATTCCCCCTGCGCCAGCGCCGCCAGCCATTCCATGTGCCGCCCACGGTCCTCGGGCAGCGTATCGCGTTCGTATGAAACCGACCAATCGTCCTTGTCGCACACGTTGCTGACCGCGGAAGGGGATTTACCCGCGCTTATGATGTCAAGGACGCTTTTATAGAGCTGGTCCATTTGAAACGCCTTCCAGGCGGTCCACGTATTGCGGCCAACGCAGCGGATGTCCAGGACAGTAAGGATGTAGAGCATATCAAGATTTTTCACATCGCCCACGATGGCCGCGAATTCTTCCAGGACGTGCCGCTCGGGCTCCCGTCTGAAGCACAGCTCCGACATGGTAAGGTGCTGGTATACCAGAAACCGCACGCGACGGCTTTCATCGTCGTCAAGGCCCAGCCTCTCGCACACCGTTTCGGCGATGATCGCGCCATTGACAACATGATCGCCCGGCATGGCCTTGCCCAGGTCGTGAAGCAGCAGCCCGAGCCGGAGCACCACCTTGCTATCGCACTGTGAATAGAGCTGCGCAAGCACCGGGTCGCGGCTGCGGGACAGATCATCCGCGGCAACCAGGGTCAGCAGAATGTGCTGGTCAACGGTAAATTCATGGTATGAGTCGTACTCAACTTTACAAACCACGTCTTCAAACTGCGGAATGATCCGGGAAAGCGTGCCGGTCTCATGCATCAGCTGAAATACATGGCCTACGGGCCCATCAAAGGAACAGATCTCCCGGAAAAGCGCCCCCACGCGTTGTGATTTGAAATCTTCCCGAGGCAGTCTCTCCGCCGCGCCGCGGATGCCGTTTCGAAGGGCGACCGAAAGGGTCGCGCGGTACCGCATCGCCTGCCTGAAAATAGTCAAAATCCATGCGGGATCGATTGCGGACTCAACGTACTTGTCGGTGGTAAAAAATATTCCTTCGCACATCGCTATCCCCGGCGAGGTCTCCACGGCGCTCACGCGTTTGCGAAGGTTCGTCCACACATTCGCGCCGGTCGGGCCCTTTTCAAGGTACGACAGCAACAGGAGCCTGATTTCGCGGACGGTCTTGAAGAACCGTTCCATGAGCTTGCCCGCGCCTTCGGGGCCGAACCCGCAGAGCCTCGCGATGTCGGGCTGCACCGATGTTTCTAATATGTCAATGCGCCGCCCGTATATCCGGTGAAGACGGCTCCTCAGTCCGATGAGGAATTCATAATCTGCGCAAAACTGCTCGGTCTGGGCCTCCGTGAAATAGGACCGGGCATGGAGATCGTTCATGGACGTCAGGCCGACGCGGACGCGTTCCGCCCACAGGAGGCGATGGCAATCGCGGAGCGTACAAATGCCGTTTTTAATGTCCGGCTCGATGCGGTACACGGCTGTTTCGGGGGAATAGAGTTCGTCGTGGAGGATACGCCGCATTTCCTTTACAAAAGATTTCTTCTTTTTTGCGAAATACGGTTCGATGAAACTGTGAAAGAGACGCAGATACAGTTCTTTATTGCCGCACAGAAACCTGTTCTCCAGATACGCGGTATCGGTTGCGAGGTCCTGGCCCACGATCGAAGAGCATTCGTCAATGGTCCTCACGACGCACCCCATGGTGAGGCCGATGTCCCAGAAAAATCGTATCGCGGACGCTATTTCCGGCGCGACTTTTTTTTCGTCATGGAGAATGAGAAGGTCAATATCGGAATATGGGCACAGCTCTCCGCGTCCGTAACCCCCGAGCGCAACAAGGCACATCGGGGCGCCGCCGCCTGGCGGACCGACAAAAGTATTGAATATTTCGATCAGTACGGCATCGACGTCACGCGTATACGAGTGGACTTCGTGCAAAGCGGAACGGCCGCTCTCTTCAGAGAAAAACCATTGATCCCTGCTTTTTTGCAAAACCGTTTTATACCGGTCAATGGATTGGTGCATGGGTGGGACGATCCAGTCTGCCTGCCTGCCGAAGCGGCCTTAAGGATAACAGTGCAATTCTTAGAACGGCAGGAAGGCAGATAAGTCTCTCTAAGCTTTCCGAACGACAAACAATTGTCGTTCAAAAAGCTAAGAGAGACTAAAGTGCTTCGGCGCCCCGTTCGCGCGTCCGTATGCGTATCGCGTCATCAAGCGGAAGAACGAAAATCTTGCCGTCGCCGATTTTCCCTTCTTCCCCGGTCCGCGCCGCATTGACAATGGCCTCGATTGTAGGCTCAACGTATTTATCGTCGACCGCGATTTCAAGTTTTACCTTGCGCACGAAGTTGATCTGGTACTCGTGGCCGCGGTATACCTCGGTGTGGCCTTTCTGGCGGCCGATGCCCTGCACGTCAGAAAT
The DNA here is from genome assembly GCA_049684795.1 of Chitinivibrionales bacterium. Lineage (GTDB taxonomy): Bacteria > Fibrobacterota > Chitinivibrionia > Chitinivibrionales > FEN-1185 > JBAVGL01. The sequence goes on from JBAVGL010000524.1 coordinate 8,435, forward strand.
CGTGCACCTGAACACTTCGATATGGCTCAGCGCTTCCTTGACCGCCTCAATCCGCGTCGGCTGAATAATGGCAATTAGATATTTCATGGATTACTCCTTGTTTGTTAACGAAGATCGGCCTCTGGGTTTGCGTTGATATTATGAATGCTCAGGTCCGCGCCGCGCAGTTCCTGTTCCTCCGTCAATCGCAAACCAGCGGTATTTTTTATCAGACTGTATACGACGCTGCCGCAGATGAGTGCAAATATAATTGCTGCGAACGTGCCCGCGCACTGGGCTTTTAACGATACGCCTCCCAAACCTCCGGCAAAGGACTGGCCGAAAATGCCCGTCGCTATCCCGCCCCATGATCCCGCGATCCCGTGCAAAGGCCATACGCCGAGCACGTCATCGATTTTCAGCTTCTCCGTTTCCCACTTGAACCCGTATATAAAAATAACCGAGGCCAGCGCGCCAATAATAAACGCGCCAAACGGATGGACGACATCCGACCCCGAACAAATGGC
>JBAVGL010000525.1:0-1617 GCA_049684795.1 Chitinivibrionales bacterium
TTCTTTTTTTCTGCAGTAAACGATGCAGCGGTCAAAACAGTATTTATAGATTTAGGGCCAGGAGGAACAGTGGACAATTCTTTGGTGTTCGAAAAAGTCTTTGCAAAGCAGGGCAGAACGTTGAACAATCCTAAAGCGCCCGGTAAGATCTTTAAAAACAAGGGAATAATCCGTTTTAGAAAAATGGATTTTGATAAAATCAAGGCCGAAGATAGATACGGTTTCTATATGGAGCGATATTTTAACAGCTTGCTGGTCGTCGAAAGAAAGCGGTCGGAACGGTCGCGCAAGCATTTTTTGCTTATGCTCGTCGACATCAGCAAGGTTACGACGAACAGGCATGCTTCATTCCTTAGAAAGCTTTCCAACGTTCTGGAAATTTCAACGCGGGACATCGATATAAAAGGATGGTATAAAAACAAAAAGATATTGGGGATAATTTTTACCGAATCCCAGAAAGGGTGCTGGAAAATTCTTCTGACTAAAATCAGGAACAACATTTCCGATATGCTTGCGCCTGAAATAGCAAACGCGGTTGAAATTTCCTGGATTGACTTTCCTCAGGAACACGACAATCAAAAGCACAATGAAAACAAATCCGGTATTGATTTATACAAACCTCAGGACCTTGACACGATTTCCAGCAAAGCGGGTATTTTCGCGAAACGGTCCGTTGATATTATAGGGAGCCTTTTCGGCATAGCGCTGTTCTCCCCGTTGTTTATAGTTATTCCAATCCTTATAAAGATTACTTCAAAAGGGCCGGTTTTTTTCCAACAGCAACGTGCCGGAAAAGGCGGAAAAACCTTTTCATTCCTTAAATTTCGTTCAATGTACGTTAACAACGACGACGCCATTCACAAAGATTATATCACGGATTTTATTAAAGGGAAAATCAAGGAGCCAACCGACGGCCGGAAACCCGTATTTAAAATCAAAAACGATCCGCGCGTTACCTCCATAGGCCGTATCCTGCGGAAAACAAGTCTCGATGAAATTCCCCAATTTATCAATGTGCTCCTTGGAGACATGTCCCTGGTCGGTCCGCGGCCTTCAATCCCCTATGAAGTCGAACAATACGATTTATGGCACCGGCGCAGGGTCCTGGAGGTCAAGCCCGGAATCACGGGCCTGTGGCAGGTTGAAGGCCGCAGTTCTTTGACATTTGATAATATGGTCCGTCTGGACCTTCAATATATCAAGAAATGGACGTTTCTACTCGACGTTAAATTGCTGATTAAAACGCCTTTTATGCTTATAAAAGGTGCTTACTGAATCCCATTTTGATTTACGTGAGAATTATAAAGTGCACAATCTCGTTTTGTGCACTTTTTTTTGATTTGGAAGTTTTAGAGTGCTTTTAAAGAATGTATATTATCTCATATCGCTTAAGTAGTTAGAGCAAAAGCACTTAAGATATTATATATTTTCTCCGTTTTTTTTGCGGTCAGGTACCGCCGACGGGGGAAAGGTGTATCTGAAAATGAAAATCCTAAATTCTAGAACGGGGCACGTATGATAAAAATAGGCGTAGTTGGTTATGGTTATTGGGGACCGAACATCGTCCGCAATTTCAACAGCATTGAAGGTGCTGAAGTTTCGGCAGTGTGTGATAAT
>JBAVGL010000526.1:0-18315 GCA_049684795.1 Chitinivibrionales bacterium
GGATGATGTCCTTTTCCGGTTTCATTCACGCGAATATATTGAAACGCTCAAGCGAGTTTCCGGCGGTGATATCCGGCCGCACGACCTATTTCTGGGTCTTGGGACCGATGACTGCCCTGTTTTCACCGACCTGTACGAATATTCCAGGCTGGCAAGCGGCGGCACGATTGTCGGCGCGCAGCTCATTCTGGACGGGGCCACCAGCATGGTTTTCAACCCATCGGGCGGTTATCACCATGCAAAGGCCTCGGAAGCGGGAGGGTTCTGCTATATCAACGACGTGGTCCTTGCCTGCAAAGTCCTGTCGGCCCGAGGAAAAAAGGTCCTCTGCCTTGACCTTGACGTGCACCACGGCAATGGAACGCAGGAGGCTTTCTACGACGATCCCTCGGTTTTCACGGTTTCGTTCCACGAAAGCGGAAAAACCCTTTTCCCCTGGGGCGGGTCTGAAACCGAAACCGGCGAAGGAAAAGGAAAAGGGTTTAATGTCAACGTACCGTTCCCTGTCCACACGGACGACGAAACATACTGCGCCGCCTTCAAGGCCGTCGTTCCCCCGCTCATTTCGGCGTTCGCACCGGACGTCATCGTACTGGAAATCGGCATGGATGTTCTGTCGGTTGACCCGTTGGCGCATTTAAAGATGACCAATAACGCCTTCGCTGACCTTCTCCCGCTCATCAAGCAATTCGAACTTCCGATGCTCGTGGTCGGCGGTGGCGGCTACAATCCGGAAAGCACCGCCCGCGGCTGGGCGCTTGCCTGGTGCGTTTTATGCGGCATCGAAACTGACTCCGACATGTCAATAGGCATGGGGGGCGTGTTCCTGGGAAATTCCGAATGGAACGCCGGATTGCGCGACATGTGCATTTACACACAGGGAGACGAAAAACAGAGGATAAATTTGCAAATGCAGAACACCGTGGACTTTATCAGGAAAAATGTTTTTCCCGTGCACGGGATCACTGTTTCAGAGTAGTTTATAAATCTCAGAAAAATAGTAGCGCGGAGAAGCGCTTATCTTGTACGGAAACAACGGTAAGTTCCTCACTTACCGGATAGGATTTATCTCCAGTTCAGTTTTTCCAGTTCTCAATTTTACGTCCCGAAATTCGTCCAAATTCTTTTTCGTTATTTGTGACGATAATAAGGTCATTTGCCATGGCAACTGCGGCAATCAGCATATCCATATCGCTAATTGGTGGCGCTTTGTCTTTTAATTCTTTATTGTTTTTTTATCAAGTAGATACAAAATCAAGAAAAGAATTGCTCTTATAGAGCTTGCTTGCGGCTATAGTTGAAATGTATTTTTTCAACCTTTTCTTAATCCATGGTGAAAGCGTGCTTTGCAGTGCACCTGTTATCCATAGCCATTCTGATTATTGTCATATCGGGCATGGCATCGGGAATAATAAGCATTTCCTCGAAGAAGATCGCCAATATAATAGGTATTTGGGGAATCATTATCGGCTGTATTCCGGGCCTGGTTTTTTCCTTCTCCGCGCTAATATCGTTTTCCCGCGAGGTCATTTACCTGCCCATTCCCTTTTTCCACCATCACCTGACATTTTTTCTTGATCCCCTGTCAAGTTTTTTCCTGGTCCTCATTTTCACGCTTTCGCTGCTCTGCGCGATTTATGGAGATGAATATCTTCAGGCCCATGGTAATTACTATAAAATGTGGTTTTTATACAACCTGCTTGCCGCCAGCATGGTTTTAGTTGCAATTTCAGGGGACGCTATAAGCTTTCTGGTGTTCTGGGAACTCATGGCACTAACTTCTTTCTTTCTGGTCGCCCAGGACTGGGATTCAAAGTCCGGCCGGGCCTCGTGGATCTACCTCAGTTTTACCCAGATCGGCACGGCCGCTCTGCTCATGTTTTTCCTCCTCCTCTGGAAAAAGGCCGGGGCCGTTGATTTTGAAAATTTTAAAGCGCTTCAACTCGGAGGCTCTGCCGGTTTCCTTTTTATTCTGGCGCTTATAGGTTTTGGCTCCAAAGCCGGAATCATTCCCTTTCATATCTGGCTCCCTGAGGCGCATCCGGCGGCGCCGAGTCATGTTTCGGCGCTCATGTCGGGGATCATGATAAAAATCGGGATCTATGGTCTCCTCAGAGCGCTCACTTTTTTAGGAACGCCCGACATATTATGGGGCGCTTCATTAATGGTAATCGGCGCTGTTTCCGGGGTCTTGGGGGTTCTGCTCGCGATTGCCCAGCACGATATCAAAAGGCTGCTGGCCTATCATAGCGTCGAAAACATCGGCATCATCGTCATGGGGATCGGAATCGGTGTGCTGGGTATGGCAATCTCTTCCCCTCTGCTCGCCACCCTGGGGTTCGCCGGCGGGCTCCTGCACGTTCTAAATCATGCGCTTTTTAAAAGTCTTCTTTTTTTGAGTGCCGGTTCGGTTATTTCAAAAGTAAATACCCGCGAAATAAACAATATGGGTGGACTCATTAAAATACTGCCCTTAACGGCGCTGGCTTTTCTCATCGGTTCACTTGCCATTGCCGGGATACCGCCGTTTAACGGCTTTGTCAGCGAATTTCTGATATACGGCGCCTCCTTCGGAGGCCTTGCTGCGCAATCCATGCTCACCGTGCTGCTTTTGGCTGGCGCCATACTCTCCCTCGCATTCATCGGCGGGCTTGCGCTGTTGTGTTTCACAAAAGCATTCGGCATTATTTTCCTGGGCGAGCCGAGACTCATTGCCATTGCCGGTCTTAAAGAAAACCGCATAAAAATGACCGCTTCCATGATGGCGCTTTCGTTTCTTTGCGTTGCCATAGGAATTGTCCCGGTGCTGGTTCTCCCGATTTTGAAAGGCCCGCTGCAAACAATGTGCTCTTTACATACCGCAAACCTCTGCGAATACTCACGCGTCAATTCGTTGTGCACGCATTTGACCGTCGCAACCCTTTCATTTTCGGCGATTTTCATACTGGTTCTGCTGGTCAGGCGGCTCTTGGCGAGAGGGAAAACCGTCCGGACAGGGGTCACCTGGGATTGCGGATTCATTAAATCGTCGGGAAGACTGCAATATACCGCCTCTTCCTTTGCATTTCCGATCGTGGATTTTTTTTCCGGGATTTTGCGGACAAAAAAGCACGGGGCCCCTATTCTTGATTACTTTCCAGCCAGGACTTCGCTAAGCGCGCATACCCAGGACATTGCCGAGCGCAATTTTTACGCCCCCCTGTATCATCTCACCAAAAGAACATCTAATACCCTGTTTAACGTTCTTAACAGAAAAGATTTTCTGTTAAAAAATGTCTATGACCGTATCAAGACATTTTGGGGATCGCTGTGGTTCACTATACTTAGGCGAACCGAAGCCCGGTTATTATTGCTGCTTAAAAGCATGCGATGGCGGCTGTCGGGCATCAGAGCGATCCAACATGGCGATATGAGGATTTACCTGCTTTATATTATTACGGCATTATGCATTCTTTTAATTTTTTCATCATAGGGAGCCATGAATAACGCAAGCTTAATAAATGTACTGCTGCCCTTGGTGCTTGCCCCGCTTTCTTTTGGCATCATCAACAGGGTCAAAGCAGCGTTTGCCGGAAGAAAAGGCCAGCCGCTGCTTCAAGGCTATTTTGATATCATCAAGCTTTGTAAAAAGGATTTTGTATACAGCAAAACCGTCAGCCCGGTTTTTCGCCTGGCCCCCATGGTGGGTTGTGCCGCTTCCTTGTTTATCATCACGCTGCTCCCGGTTTTCAACAGTGCCCCGCTGCTTTCATTTCCCGGTGATATTATCGTCATTGCCTACTTTTTCGGGCTTGCCCGTTTCCTGATGATAATCGCCGCTCTTGATACGGGCTCCAGTTTTGAAGGCATGGGAGCGTCCCGTGAGGCCTTTTATTCGCTCATTGCCGAACTTTCTCTATTCATTATATTTATCGTAATGGCATTGGCATGCCAAACCTTTTCATTAAAAGATATTTTTGCAATTTTACCTGAAAAAACAGGCTCCTTTCCTCTTCTTCTGCTGTTGGCCTGTTCTTTGTTTATCATCCTCCTGCTTGAGTGCTGCCGGATCCCGTTTGACGATCCCAACACGCACCTTGAATTGACCATGATCCATGAAGTCATGGTCCTGGATTACGGGAGCGCGGACCTGGCCATGATTGAATATACGTCCGCCCTGAAGATGTGGATTTTTTCCTCTCTGATCGTCCAGGTCGTTATACCCGATATTTTTAAAAATCATGCCGTAGCGCATGTTGTCAACATAGCAGGCATATTTTTTATTGCTATACTGGTCGGCGTGGTCGAATCCACCATGGCGCGCTTCAGATTGCAAAGGATACCGTACATCCTTATGGGCCTGTTTGCATTCCTTACCTTCGCATTTATCTACATGAGGTTCGCATAATGTTCATTGTATTGATTTTAACGGGCTTGATCGTCCTCGTTCTTAAAAAAGCGGACATTGTCCCGGTCATTATTTTTTGTCAAGTTTCCGTCATTGCAATCATCTGCCATCGCCTGGGGATGGAAGTCCCGCTCGTTGTTCTCGTGTTTGCAATCAAGGCCCTGATCGTCCCTTTGTTGCTCTATTATATTGTCAGAAAAACCATGACGATCGACCAGGACGAGTCGGCCATTCCCCTTTCCATGCTTATCGCCCTGGTACTTGCACTATTTGTCGCAGCCTATCTTTTTGCCCATCATGCGCAGGCAAGCCCCTTTGCAATGGCAGCCATCTTTACCGCGCTCACCGGTATTCTTTGCATGACTTTCCGAAAAACCATTGTGGACCAGTTGACCGGTTTTATCATGCTCCAAAACGGCATTTTTGCCTTTACCTCGTCCTTTTGTTTAAAATTTGCCTTTGCTATTGAGCTCATCCTAGCAATTGACGTCCTTCTCTCGGTCCTTATCATGGTATGTGCAATACAAACAATCTATAAAACTTTAGGAAACATCGATATAAAAACATTTAGTTCTTTGCGGGGGTAATTATGCTCGAAATGCTGCCAATGGTCCCGATCGTCTTTTCTTTGCTTTGTCTGCTTTTTCCGGCACAGAAAAAAACCAATCTTTTAATAATGCTTATCGGGACCCTCCTGACATCAGGCTATTGCCTCTACGTTGGTATTTCCGTTGCACGGCATGGACCGATCAGCGGTCTAAACGGACTGCTCCATGTTGATCACCTGTCGGCTTTTCACCTGATTCTTATGGCCGTAGTTTTTTCCACTGCCGCCTTATTCGCTCAGAATTATTTTGCCCGCGAAACAGATACGCCCACAGCAAGGTCATTTTCGTATTTCAATGCTCTGTGGCTGCTTTCGCTTGCTGCCATGGTTGTGGCGCTCATAGCAAACAATATTATTATTTTATGGGCCGCCATCGAAGCCACCACCCTTTTCACCTGCTTTTTAATTTCGCTGCATAAAACCAAAGAGACATTCGAGGCCATGTGGAAGTACCTGCTCATATGCGGCGTAGGGGTTTCGCTTGCCTTGATCGGGATCGTGCTGATTCTGGCGGCAGGAGAACGCGCGGGCCAAAGCTTTGACCATATCGTCCTCTGGACCAATCTTGTGACCACGGCCGGACATTTTAATGCCACTCTGATGAAAACGGGTTTTGTCTTCATTTTCATTGGTTTTGGCACTAAAGCGGGCCTTGCCCCCATGCATACGTGGTTGCCTGACGCTCACAGCAAGGCGCCGGCCCCCGTGTCGGCCATTTTTTCAGGTTTCATGCTGAGCCTCGCAGTCTATGGCATCGCACGGTTCATACCGGTGCTCAATTCTGTTGATAGAAACTTTACTCGTCATGTCCTGATCGTTTTCGGCACGTTGTCGCTTGCAATCGGTGCAATATCAATCGCCTTTCAGAGCGATATTAAACGCCTTCTGGCTTATTCAAGCATTGAGCATATCGGTATTATAACACTGGCCCTCGGTTTAGGACCTGTCGGCGCTTATGCAGCATTTTTTCACACTATGAACCATTCGCTCTGTAAGACCTTTGCCTTCATGAGCGCAGGATCAACAGGGCAAATCTTTGGCACTTACGAGATGAAAGGGATCAAAAACCTTCTCACATCATCCTGGTGGGGCATAACCCTTTTCATATCTCTTCTGGCGCTTATCGGTATGGCCCCCTTTGCCGTTTTTATGAGCAAACTTCAAGTGATCCGCGCAATGGTCCTTAACTCTCAGTGGATTTTGCTTATCCTGTTTGTTTGCGCAACCGTTTTTGTTTTTATAGAAATCCTGCGGCACCTCATGAGAATGACCGGCAGGGCCGAAAAACAGGATACCATAAATCAAACTATTAAAAGACCGGCCATTTTAGACTGTGTAATAATTATTACGCTTCTTACCTCCATATCCGTCGTGGGCTTCTGGCTCCCCTATCCGCTCAAGAACCTGCTCATGAAAAGCGCGGCAATTATTTCCGGGAGCTTCTAATGAACATTGCCGTTGCATTAAATAACATAGAAATAAAACCGTTCGATGAGTTTCGCAGCCGCATCAATGCCAGTCTCAGGATACATGTCCTGCTTGAACATGCGAACTTTTTTTATGCCGTGGTGCAAACAGAAGGACGGCCGGAAGTCCTGGCGACGAAAGCCCCAAAGAAATATCCCTCTTTTTCGTCAACCAAACCACAGTTACACATGTTCGAAAGGGAAATCTTCAAACAGAGCAAAATACTACCTCAAGGGCACCCCTGGCTAAAACCCGTCCGTTTTGTTTACGATGATATCGGCGACACCGACTACTATCGCGTCGAAGGGTCCGATATCCACGAAGTAGGCGTAGGACCGGTCCATGCCGGGATCATTGAGCCCGGACATTTCCGTTTTCAATGTCTGGGCGAAACCGTTCACCATTTGGAAATTTCGTTGGGGTATCAGCACCGGGGCATTGCCAGGGCCCTGGTCGGGGGGCCAGACAAAAAAACGCTCTACTATATAGAAACTGCAGCAGGTGACAGCACCATAGGACATACCTGGTCCTATGCGAAAAATTGTGAAGCGCTTGCACAGGTAAGTATCGATGAAAATACACATTTGTATCGAGCGGTGATGCTTGAGCTGGAGCGTATCGCAAACCATGTTGGTGATCTTGGGGCCCTCGCCGGTGATGTGGGCTTTCTGCCCACGGCATCATTCTGCGGCAGAATCAGGGGAGATTTTTTAAATCTTTCCGCCCGGATCTGCGGAAGCCGTTTCGGGCGGGGTATGATCCGACCCGGCGCAGTTTCCTTTTTTCTTGAGGACAAAAAAAACTTTATTGAGAAGCTCCTTTCCGCTTTTCAAGACGCGCAAGGAGCCGTCGATCTTTTATGGAAATCAACAATGGTCCTCGACCGTTTTAAAAATACCGGGGTGCTCAATAAAAAAACAGCTCTTGATCTTGGAATCGTAGGTCCTCCGGCGCGGGCCTCCGGCGTTAAAACTGATGTTCGCGCCTTTGATACGGTCTATACCGGCCTTGACATACCGGTTCTTGAAAGCGGGGATGTGCTGGCACGGGCAAAAATTCGCTGGCTGGAAATCGAGGCTTCATTCAATTTCATAAAAAATGCCGTTGAAAAACTTAAAGACCGTGTTGCCGCTGATGTCAATGTACAGCTCGCCCCGGACACCCTCTCGATTTCTTTTACTGAAGGCTGGCGGGGGGCAATATGCCATGCCGCGATCACCGACGTGCGCGGGAAATTCGCCAAATATAAAATCATCGACCCGTCATTTTTTAACTGGACCGCGCTGGCCATGGTCCTGCGCGACGAGGAAATTTCGGACTTCCCCCTTTGTAATAAAAGCTTCAACCTGTCCTATTGCGGATTCGATTTATAGGAGTATCTATGGTTCGTATCATAATGGAACGGCTCAGGCAAAAATCCCGGACCAGCGGATATCCGCACCAGGCTGTCGTCCTGCCTGAAAAATACCGGGGCTTGCCAAAAATCAACCGGGATGCCTGTAAAACGTGCGAAGACAAGCAGTGCATGGACCATTGTCCGACCGATGCCTTGACCCTGGATCCGGCGCTTTCGTTCGACCTTGGTCGTTGTATTTTCTGTGCCGAATGTACGTCCTCCTGCAAAAACGGGGCCATCGGTTTCACGAACGATTTTCACCTGGCTGGACGAAATCGACGGGACCTGTTCGTTACCGGCAATGAACTTAAACCGGTTCAGGAGCTTGAGAATAAAATGCTCAGGCTTTTCGGCCGTTCTCTGAAGCTCCGAGAGGTAAGCGCCGGGGGCTGCAACGCCTGCGAGGCCGATACAAATGTTTTAAATACGCTGTTTTTTGATCTCGGCCGTTTCGGCATTCAATTCGTGGCCTCGCCCCGCCACGCCGACGGTATTTTTATCACCGGACCTGTCACCAAGAATATGGTGTTGGCCCTAAAAAAAACCTACGCCGCTATCCCGGACCCCAAGCTCGTTATCGCGGCCGGGGCTTGCGCAATTTCCGGAGGATTATTCAGGGACCATCCCGAAACAGCGAATGGCGCGGCCCCTATCATCCCGGTCGATCTTTATATTGCCGGCTGTCCGCCCCATCCGTTCACGATCCTTGACGGCCTACTCAGGCTTCTCGGTAAAATCGCTGATTGATTGATAAGAGATGACACTCTTTCCTTTTGCACTGCGCCGGGATTCTGGGTTGCCGTGTCACTTTAGGCTCCTTATCAGGGGGCATTATTTTAATCTTGGTTGGCTTTACCGTTTAAAAATAGATAACTTCCAGGATTCTGTCATTCTTTTTAAGGGCTACCGAATTCCCTTCCTACTACGCGCTCACCATCAAAAACAATCCATTTATCAGCGTTCCCATCGTTTATTTTAAAAGAATTTCATTGCAAGGATAAAAAGCATGTCCAAGACCCAGCACAAGATTTTATTGGTGGACGATGATGAAACCGTTTTGTTCGGTTACCGGCAATCGCTGACAAAATCGGGCTACCTTATTTCCAAGGCGCTTAATCTGCGCGAGGCGAAACAATGTGTCGCGGGCGAGGATTTCGGCGCGATTGTGCTCGACCTCAAGCTTCCGGACGGCAACGCGATAGAATGGATCCCCGAATTAAAAAAGACGTATCCCGACATGCCGGTCATCGTGGTCACCGGTTCCGGAGACGTTCCGACCGCCGTCAGGGCGATGAAATCGGGAGCTGAAAATTACCTTACCAAACCCGTTGAACCCGATAACCTCGAAATGTCCCTTCATACGGCGCTTGAACTCGGCGACCTGAGACGGCAAAACCGCATCAAGCAGCGGCTCGACAGGACCACCGAACCTTTCTTCGGCGACAGCCCCGCGAATGCCGCCTTGATGCAATCGGTCGCCGTGGCGGCGGCCAACGATACCACATTGCTCATCCAGGGGGAAACGGGCACCGGCAAAGGCGTACTGGCGAAGTGGATCCATGAAAACAGCTCGCGCGCCCATGAGGCGTTTGTGGAGCTGAACTGTTCGTCCTTAAGGGGCGACCTTTTGAGGAGCGAACTTTTCGGCCACGCGAAAGGTGCGTTCACGTCGTCGGTCTCCGACAGGGAAGGGCTTATCGAAGTGGCCGATGAAGGCACGCTGTTTCTTGACGAGATCGGCGACATGGACCTTGCCGTCCAGGCGCAACTGCTAAAGACCATCGAGGAGCGGACGTATCGCCGGATCGGTGAAAACCGCATGAGAAAAAGCGATTTCCGTCTTATCTGCGCCACGAATAAGGACCTTGTCAAGGAGACCGAAACCGGCGCTTTTCGCAAGGACCTCTATTACCGAATATGCGTGTTCCCGATAACGGTCCCTCCTTTGCGCGACAGGCCCGAAGATATTGCCGGTCTCGTGATGTATTTTCTCCATGAATTCGGCCAGACGGCCTCGACCGTTTCGCCGGACGTTCTGGCGATTCTCAAAGGCTACCCCTGGCCGGGAAACATACGCGAGCTTCGCAACATGCTTGAGCGCGCCGCGCTTTTGGCGCGGAATGCAAAGTTGACTACCGACTGTTTTCCCGGGCTCGTCCCTTTAACCGGACCGGTCTCCATGGAACTTGACAAGCCTGCCGGACTTCGGGACATCGAACGGGAATACCTGCAGAAAGTCCTTGACTCCTGCAAGGGCGACAAGAAAAAAGCGAGCCAAAAGCTGGGAATTTCAATAGCAACCCTTTACAGGAAATTAGGCCAAACAGGTCGTCAGATGCAATAAAACGATTCGGGGAGCGTTACAATGATCGATGACTTCTATGCCATGCTGGCAAAACTCGGTTTCAAGGAACCGCTTCATTCGCCCGTCACGCACATGCCCATAGGCCTGGTGGTCGGCGCATTGATATTTTTTCTTGTCGCTATTGTTTTCAAAAAGAAAGACCTTATCCTGACGGCGCGGCACGCTTCGATCCTTGCATTCATCTTCGTATTTCCCACCATTCTGCTTGGCGTCATGGACTGGATCCATTTCTACCACGCCACGCTTTTTACCCCCATCAAGATTAAAATGGTCCTTGCCTCGGTGGCGCTTATCGTGCTCGGCGCCGGCATTATTCTGGGCAGCGAGATCAAACTGCATACAATGACCATGACCGTCCTCTATGTGGCGGCTTTTTTCGTGATGATCGGCCTTGGATATTTCGGTTCGGGGATTGTTTACGGACGCGGACTCGGAATGAAGGCGCCGAAACCAACCGCCGCACTATCTTCCGCGCGTTCGGTCGACAGCCTTTCGGAGGCAAGCGTTAAGAAGAAGGAAGTCACGAAAACGGACACTGTTCAGGCAGGCGTTTTGCCTAAAATAAAGGAAGCGCGATAAAACGACATGGAAAAAAAATTCGGTGACCTACCCTTACGTTTCGGCTTTGTTTTATTTCTCGGCATTTTATTTTCTGCGAACAAATTTCCCTTGTTTGCGCATGGCGGGCATAGCCATGCCGCAGGCACGGTCCATCAAACAGCAAAAGACTCCCTCGCTTCCGCTCCGGCTTCGGCCGCCGATTCCGGCGGCATGGGCGTGGAGGAAAAGCCGGGAGCAATGGTGCCGCTCGACCTGCCATTTATCACCGAAAAAGGCGACACGGTGCCGCTCAAGGATGTTCTGAAAGGACCGACCATTCTTTCTATTCTCTACTACAAATGCCCCAATGCCTGCAATCTCCTCATTACCGGAATTGCAAACGTTTTAAGCGGGATCGCCGACCAGCCCGGCAAAGCGCCGAACATCATCTGCATGTCCGTTGACGAACACGAAACGCCCGCCGACGCCATGAAGGCAAAGACCATCGCCTTCGAGGCAATACAGAAACCCTTTCCCGCCGACCACTGGCATTTTCTTACGGGGAGCGCGGCAAGCATAAAAAAAGTGACCGGCGCCGTAGGATTTCGATTTGTCAAGAGAGGCGACGAGTTTGACCATCCGCTCTGTCTCATCGTGCTTTCGCCGGAAGGGAAGGTGACGCGATACATCATGGGAACCGATTACCTGCCCATCGACATCACCATGTCGCTCTTGGAGGCGTCGGACGGCACGGTGCGGCCCACGATCGCAAGGGTATTGCGCGCCTGTTTCAGCTACGAGCCCAAAAGCCACCGGTACGTCTTTAATGTCCTGCGGGTCAGCGCGACCGTGATTTTATCGCTCCTCGGAATTTTCATCACTTATCTTGTTATTTCAGGAAGAAAACGCCGCGCGAAGGGAAACCGATGATGGCCGAACACGCGATTGCCCCACACGAATACACGCCTTATTTTGCCGATAAAGGTAAATACCCCGGAGTGCTCGGCTGGCTCCTTGCAACGGACCACAAACGCATCGGCCTGCTCTATCTGTTTTCCGTCATTACCTTCTTCTTCGTGGCCGTGTTTATCGGCGTGCTCATGCGTATCAACATGATTCCGGGGCACAAGATCATGACTGCCCAGCAGTACAACGCGATGTTCACGCTTCACGGGATAATCCAGATTTTTCTCGTGGTGATCCCGGCGGTGCCCACCATTTTCGGCAACTTTTTTCTGCCCATACTCATCGGCGGCCGCGACATGATTTTTCCCCGGCTCAACCTGTTTACGTACTATCTCTATCTTACCGGCGCGGTCCTTGCTCTGGTCTCGGTTTTTTTCGGAGGCGGCGCGGTGGACACCGGCTGGACTTTTTACGTGCCTTTCAGCCTGAAGACAACGGTCAACGTCCCGCTCGCGGTATTTGCGGTTTTCATCCTCGGCATGTCGTCGATCCTGACCGGCATCAATATCGTCACGACCGTCCATCAACTTCGCGCGCCGGGCATGGGCTTTTTTAAAATGCCGCTCTCGGTGTGGGGCTTCTACGCCACCGCATGGGTGCAGATCCTCGCGACCCCGATCATCGGCATCACCATGCTCCTCGTGGTCATGGAACGGCTTTTCGGCATCGGTGTCTTCGATCCCGCCAAAGGCGGCGACCCGCTGCTTTACCAGCATCTTTTCTGGATTTATTCCCACCCGGCGGTTTACATCATGATAATTCCGTCGATGGGCGTCATCTCCGACATTTTTCCGGTCTTTTCACGCAAGAACATTTACGGCTACAAGATGATTGCCTTTTCGAGCCTTGCCATTGCGAGCGTCGGCTCGCTTGTCTGGGGCCACCACATGTACATAAGCGGACAGAGCGACACGGCGGGCATAATCTTTTCGTTGCTTACGTTTCTCGTGGCCGTGCCGAGCGCGATAAAGGTGTTCAATTGGCTCGCCACCATGTACAAAGGGTCGATACGGGTGGAACCGCCGTTTCTCTATGCGCTTTCGTTTATTTTCCTTTTTTCCATTGGCGGGCTTACCGGACTTTTCCTCGGAGCGCTTTCGCCCAACGTACATCTTCATAACACGTATTTTGTCGTGGCCCATTTTCATTATGTTATCTTCGGCGGCATGGGCTTCGGGCTGTTCGCCGCTTTCCATTACTGGTTCCCTAAAATGACCGGGAAAATGTACGATAAGTTCGTTTCGGTTGTTGCCTGGTTGATACTTTTTGTGGGGTTCAATATATTTTATTTTCCCATGTTCATTCTGGGCTGGCAGGGAATGCCGAGGCGCTATTACGATTATCTGCCGCAGTACGCCGACTTGCACCAGGTCGCCAATATCGGATCATTCATTATGGTTGGGGGCCTCCTGCTCATGGCCGCCAACCTCGTCCGCGGCATCTTTACGGGAAAGAAAGCGCCCGGAAATCCCTGGGGAGGGGCAACGCTCGAATGGACCCTGCCGTCGCCCCCGGCCACCGAAGATTTTGAGGAGATACCCGTCATCACGCGCGGCCCCTACGATTTTACCGGCATAAAGGCGGAACAATGAGCGTGGAAATTGAAAAGGGGTCCGGCGGCAGGGTGGGGATGTGGCTGTTTATCTCCACCGAAATCCTGCTTTTCGGCGGGCTTTTTCTTCTCTATTCCATGTACCGGTTCAAAAACCCCGTTGATTTTCACGCCGGGTCACGGGAGCTCTCCCGTTTTTTCGGTGCGCTCAATACGGCATTTCTCGTTACGAGCAGTTTTACGGTTGTTTTGGCGGTTCACTCGCTCAGGCAAAACCTGCCTAAAAGGTCAATGATTTTTATTCTGGCCACCATAGGGTTCGCCTTCGCATTCCTTGTTGTAAAGGCCATCGAATGGAGCGCGAAGTTCAAACATGGCCTGTATCCGAACGCCCATGTTCTCCTTTCGCACCCCAAGGGCGAAGTGCTTTACTTCGGACTCTATTTCATGATGACCGGGCTGCATGCTCTGCACGTTATTGCAGGGGCCGGAGTGCTTTCCTTCACGCTCCTATGGATAAAACGCGGTCGGGTGACGGCGGATAAACCGATACTCTTGGAAAATGCGGGGCTTTTCTGGCACCTCGTGGACATCATCTGGATTTTCCTGTTCCCCCTTTTTTACCTTATCACCTGACCGGGATTGACACGCCATGAATGAAGCCGAAAACCATCCCGAAGCGGGAATCCGAACGTATGTATTGATATGGGCGGCCCTGATGCTGCTTACCGCCTTGACCGTGGCCACGGCGAGCATGAACCTCCGCAGGGTCACCATTATCGTTTGCCTGGGGATAGCGGCATTCAAGTCCACGCTCGTGCTCTTGTATTATATGCACCTGCGCTATGAAAACAGGCTGGTGATAAAACTGGTTATCCCAATCGCCGTCGTCGTGCTCGCGATTTTCATCGGTGGGACCTTTTCCGATGTTTTTACACGATAAGGAACAATAACCATGGTGGCGACATCGACAGGGGTGGTTGACGGCGCTCTGATTTATATCCTCGCGCTTTCGGTGCTTTTGTTGTTCCTTATCATTTTTTTCATGATATATTTTCTCGTTCGCTACCGTCAAGCACGTAACCCAACCCCTTCGGAATTGCCAGGCAGCCCGCTGATTGAAACAATCTGGGTCGTCGTGCCGACCCTGCTCGTGACCACCATGTTCATATACGGTCTCACGGGGTTCCGTTTTCTCCGAGCCGCTCCCGTTGGTTCCACGGTCGTTAAGGTGCACGCGCGGCAATGGTCGTGGCTGTTCGAATACGCAAACGGGAAAAAGAGCCCCGATCTGATCGCCCCGCTCGGAAGAAACGTCAGGTGCGACCTCTACTCGGACGACGTCATTCACGGATTTTACGTTCCGGCCTTTCGCATTCAGCAAGATGCGGTGCCGGGCCTTAGGACCGAGGTGTGGTTCAACGCAACCACGCCGGGAAGCTATTATATCCTCTGCTCGCAGTATTGCGGGAGAAAACACTCCGCGATGATCGCGAAGCTCATCGTGGTGCCGCCCGACCAGTTCGACGCATGGATGCAGGGAAAAAACATTACGTTTACCGGGGCGGAATGGAAAAATATGCCCGCGGGAGAGCGGCTGCTCTTCGAGCGAGGATGCATGTCATGCCACTCGCTCGAAGGCGCCAAGATGGTCGGCCCGACTTTCAAGGGCCTCTTCGGATCAACGGTGTTGGTAAGGACCGACGGAAAGCTCCGGCCGATTGTGGCGGATTCGGCCTATATCTATAAATCAATCATCGCCCCCGGAGCGGACGTCGTTGACGGGTTTCCCAATACCATGCCGCCGGGCAGGGACGCGGTCTCGGACGAAGAGATCGCGCAGATCGTCAAATACTTGAAAACGCTCGAATGACGTCGCGACATTCGCAATGGAAAGCGCTCCCAGCGCTTTTGCGCTGTAAACTCTCACTTGCGGTCGCATCGACCGCACTCACGGGGTTCGTTTACGCAAGCCATGCCTTAAACTGGCGGGCGCTATCCGTGTTTATAGGGGTGTTTCTCCTTACGGGCGCGGCCTCGGCGTTCAACCAAGTTCAGGAAAAAAGCGTCGATTACCTGATGGAAAGGACGCGAAATCGCCCTCTGCCGTCAAACACGTTCACTTCACGCCAAGCGGTATTCGTAGCCATCGTTGCAGGAGGCGCGGGTCTGGCCCTGATCTTTCTGAAAACGACGGCGCTGGCGACCGGCCTCGCCGCATTCAATATGTTCTGGTATAATTGCGTTTATACGCCGCTCAAACGGACAACCGGTTTTGCGGTCCTCGTCGGCGCCCTGGCCGGAGCGCTTGGGCCTCTTATAGGATATTGCGCCGCGGGCGGGCATATAACAGACGGGTTTATCGTTGTTTGTGTGTTCATGTACCTCTGGCAGGTCTCGCATTTTTTGTTATTGCTTTTTAAATTCAGGGATGAATACCAACGGGCCGGAATTCCTACCATTGCATTTACGATGAACGAAGACCGCTTTAAAGTCACGTTTTTCATCTGGATATTGGGCACGGCAGGCAGCACGCTGCTCATGCCCTTTTTCCATATTATTGCAAGCATGGTGTTATTGCCGATGTTGATTATTGGCAACAGCCTGTTTGTTTTTTATTTTTATATTGCCGTGTTCAGGAGCAAAAAGGAATTCACGCATGCCCCCGCGTTCCGGTGCATGTATCTGTTCCAGGGGTTTGTGCTGGCGTTGCTGGCAGTTGAAGCGCTTTCCAATATTCCGCACCATCCTTAGTGCATCTGCATCTCTTTCATAATCTCGGTAACGACGTTCTTCACCGCGATCCGGAAATGCGCTTTCTTTTCATTGACCGAGACCTCAACGACGTATGATCCGGCGGGCATTTCAACGTTGTTGCCGTAGTGCGTCGATTCTTTGCCTTTACCGATGGCCTGCATCACCACGATGGGAACGTCAGCCGGACCGCCCGACAAATTTCCATTGTCGTCAACCGGTTGGAAGGTCATCCGCACCTTTGCGTCGGTTATCGCTTTTCCGGTCTTTGCCTTGAAAACATGCACAACAAGGTGATGGTTGGAACGCGGATCGGCGTCGGGCGCTACGGGGGCGGCGCCTCCCATAATCAACATTCCCGAATCCACCTTTTTGGTTTTTATTTGATCGGCCGTGAAGAACGGTTCCGCCGGCATAACATGCAATTCGATTTTTACAGGGCCGACAACCGTGTCTTTCATGACGTTTTCCGCTTCAATACGGAATGTGCCCGCGAAAGTAATGGCGACTGAAAGTTGAATCAGGATGGAAAAAGCGCGCATACGGTAACCTCCCTTTGATTTGGCCGTGGTTTCAATTTTTTATCCAGGAAATTTTGCATTAATGATGCTAGTCCCGAGAAGTCCCAGAATCGAAGCGCAGCCGATGGCCGGAAGGCACAACGCGGCCACAAAGATCGCAGGCGTGGAACCGAGCATCGGATGAGAAAGTATGATTATGTAAATGGCGCATGAAAACAGGAAAAACAGAACGGCGAAAAGCATTTTTTGTTTCAGAAGCGGAGTTGTTACCTTGCGGAAGCGCACTTTTGCGTCAACCAGGCCCGCGATGACCGCAAGGATGATTACCCCCGGCAATGCCGCGCCGAGCACGGAAATTGCGGCCGCAATCGTGGCGTGGAAGCTGCCGTGCGCGGCAAGCGCAATAAGCGAAAGGACAAAAACCGAAACAATGAAGGCTTGCGGGAAATGGACAAGCACCGGATGAAGGTCGAGCGACAAAATCCGTTTCCGGCCCGGGGACATTTTGTCAATATACGGTTCAAACATTTTTGCCAACACCCCGCATGCCGGACATCTGTCCTTCACTTTCGATTTATCCATCACAAAACCGCACGATTTACATATTACCAGCTCTTTCATATTTTTACACTCCTTATACAGGTTACGCATTCCCAACTAGGGTAATGTATCGCCGGGAATCGCCTTCAATATTTCATCATCAGACGGCATTCCGCTTTTCGCAAACGCTATCATGCCTTTCTTATCGATTGCATAAACGGTCCGTTTTACGCTTGGCGAACCGTCGCATCCGTACAGCTTTGCCACTTTTTGCCCTTCATCTATAAGCAAAGGGAACTGAAAACCGTGATTCTTAATGAATTTTATATGGGAACCGGCGTCAGCGGGGTTCACGCCGAAAACCTTTATGCCTTTTGCCTGGAATGACGCGTAATCGTCACGGACGGCGCACAGCTGCTTGGTGCATCCCGGCGTCTCATCACCGGGATAGAAAATCAGCACCACGTTATTTTTTCCCGCGAAATCGGTCAGCCGGACGGTGTCGCCGTTTGAACCGGCAAGTGCAAAATCGGGCGCTTTTGCGCCAATGTCGAGTAACATTTTATTACCTCCCGCAAAAAGAACCGTGATTGTAGCGACAGTAAAAATCACTATTTTGATAAAATGCCTTTTCATAGTTTTCCTTTGAACAGGGTTGAAGACCGATTACTATTAAAAGATAATATTATATCGCAAAGAACATGCCACTATTGTCGGTTCCATGGGACGGCCGTTCAGGACAAACCAATAGTAAACTAATCTAAAATTCTTATCTGCCTTCAGGCACGTTATTGTTTTTAACCCACAAGGTGTGGATAAGGTTCTGTATGGGTAATTATCTACGCTAAACGTGTATATAATTCGCCTACAGAACCTAATCAAAACAGGGTTCTTCTTATAATTGAGAATGGCCTTTTTTGTATGGGCTCTGCAATTGGCCTGTCATTTGCTGCTTAAAGAAATGAACTGTAGTCCAGCGGCACTATTACAAAGGATGTCCCAATGCTTAACCGATTGGTCACATTACACAGGGTATTCATGTCTTCTCCTGATAAAATTTACAAGGCCTTCCTTGACCCCGACGCATTGTCGAAATTTCTTCCGCCGAACGGGTTTACGGGCAAGGTTCACTCTCTTGATGCAAAGGTGGGCGGTTCGTACAAGATGTCGTTCACCAATCTGGGTACTGGCGCGACTCATTCTTTCGGCGGCATTTATAC
>JBAVGL010000527.1:0-10441 GCA_049684795.1 Chitinivibrionales bacterium
GTGCAATGGGACAACGTCGTAGACCTGCAAAATAATCGAAGGAGCATACGCGTCAGAAAAAAGCTCCTCCAAGGGCGAGCTTTCCGGGCAACAATCGGTGTAGTTAAGAAAAGCCACCTACAGCGGCAGCTTCTGTTATTTGCGCGGCTGAATTTTTATGACCCCTTTGACACCGTGCCGCGACGTTACATAGAAGCAGGAACGGGATTGCGGGTAATGCCAGGAGAAATCCCCGCCTTGAAGGTCGTCATTGCCGTCAAAAATTGTGAAACTATGAATGATTCTTTTTTTTCCAATGGCGTGATACGTCCCGTAATTGCGCTCATTCCTTTTAGTTCATGGAAAAATAAGGAATGGCCCAGGCATTATTTTCTTTATGTTGGACGTTATTTTCTTTCAAAAGGATGGCATGTTGTAATTTTAGGAGGGCCTGACGACCGCATAGCGGCTCAGGAATTGAAAAAGGCCATTGGTCCTCGATGCAGCGCATTGGCGGGGCAGATTTCATTATACCAAAGCGCCTGTGTTTTGAAGGGTTGTTCGCTTGCCTTGGGTAATGATACGGGACTGTCCCATCTTGCCCGTGCATGCGGAGTCAAGACGGGAATTGTTTTTGGTTCAACGACGTTTCATTTCGGTTTTTTTCCGTTTGCCAGCCCCTCATACCGGGTTTTTCAAACGGAAATTTTTTGCAGGCCGTGCCATCCCCATGGAGGAAACTTTTGTTTTTTTGGCCCAAGACCATGCCTTAAAAGGATAAAACCCGATATGATTATACGAGGCCTGGAGGAACTTTATTTATGCACTTGACTTGCCATTTTCCACCCGTCATTTTAAAGGCCATGAAATTTATAATTATTCCAGTATGTGGAGCGTTGGTTTTTACCGGTAATTCCTTAGGGGCAACCACAGCGGGGAGCGATACGGCCGCTTCAAAAGCATTTGTCCGTTTCATGGTCGGAATGGAGCTTATTGATAATGACCGTAGCCTTGATACCACGGCGAGAGTTAAAAAATACAAACAGTTATGTTCCCTTACGGGCATGAACGCCGCATCCGCCGTAAAAATCATCGAGCAGTATAAAAACAGGCCCGAAGAGTGGCAAACGATGCAAACGACGATAATAGAAATGCTTCAAGCAATACCGCTCACTGAGCGAAGCGCTGCACTGAGCCGCGCCGAAGTGTCGAAGTGAGCAATCGCAAAAATGAGTTCCCTTCCTGCCTGCGCTATCGCTTCGGTAGGCTCAGGGAGGGAACGCGAGTAGTATCAAATTTGTTTAATTTATACATGCCTTTGATAAGGAGTTTTTTATGTCGGGAAATGACGTCGTCGAGATTACAAGTTCAAACTTTGAAGCGGAAGCGCTCAAATCGGAGGTGCCGGTTCTCGTGGATTTCTGGGCGGAGTGGTGCGGGCCGTGCAAAATGCTCACACCTTCCATCGAGGCTATTGCTCAGGAATATAAAGGTAAAATAAAAGTGGGAAAACTTAATGTAGATAACGCGCCTGAAATAGCCTCAAGGTATTGCGTCACAAGTATCCCGACGCTGCTCTTTATCAAGAACGGAAATGTTGTTGAACAACATGTGGGGATGCTGGCAAAAAAGGCTCTCGCCGCAAAAATTGACCAAGCTCTTCTTGCATAGGGCATTGGAAAACCAGGGCCGGCAAGGTTTCATATAAAATGAGAATTGTTGCGATCAACCCGCCTTTTCTCCCTAAATTTTCCAGGGAGTCGCGTTCGCCCGCGGTGACGAAAAGCGGGACGTTGTATTATCCCATGTGGCTGGCTTATGCCGTGGGAAACCTTGAAAAACATGGCCATGAAGTGCTCTTTTTGGACGCGCCCGCGCAACGCATGGGACTTGGGGAAGTAAAGAAAAAGGTCCTTTCATTTGCTCCGCAACTGGCGGTTTTTGATACCTCCACTCCGAGCATTTACAATGATATCAACGCGGCCGTTGAAATCAAGGCGGCGCTTGCCGATCTCTTTGTGGTTCTCGTGGGGGTGCATGTTTCGGCCCTTCCGGAACCGACTTTGCGGGAAAACGACAAAATCGATGCGGTCGCTTTCGGTGAATATGACGCCACGCTCGCAGAACTGGCGGGGAAGTTGCCGCTTTCTTCCGGTAAAGGGGGGCTTGAAGCCATTGACGGCCTCGCTTTTAGAAATGCCGAGGGAAAGATCGTAAAAAACAAGCCGAGGGCCTTCATTGAAGACCTTGACCAGATCCCCCTGGTTTCACGGGTTTACAAGAAACATCTTGACATAAGCAATTATTTTTACGGCCACAGCCGATGTCCGCTCGTTGTCATCGTCAGCGGCAGAGGATGTCCGTTTCATTGCACCTTTTGCGTCATTCCGCACGTATTTCAAGGGCACCGCTACCGTAAACGCTCGGTTGAAAATGTGGCGGCGGAATTCAAATATATCAGGGATAATTTCTCCGATGTCAAGGAAATCATGATAGAAGACGATACCCTGACGGCGGATAAAGAACGTTGCCGGGCATTCTCGGAGGCGCTGATCGCGCAGGGGCTCACCACGATTCCGTGGTCCGCGAATTCCCGCGCCGATGTCGATGTGCAGACAATGCGAATCATGAAAAAAGCGGGTTGCAGGCTTTTCTGCGTGGGTTTTGAAAGCGGAGACCAGGCGATCCTCGATAATATAAAAAAGGGAACCCGGATCGAGACCATTAAAGCATTTGTCAAGGACGCAAAAAGGGCCGGGATTCTTATCCATGGCTGTTTTATGGTGGGCAACCGCGGCGAAACACGCGAAACGCTGAAGAAAACGCTGGCTTTTGCCAAAGAGCTTAGTCCCGATACCGCGCAGTTTTTCCCCATTATGGCCTATCCGGGCACGAGTGATTATGTTTATTTTAAAGAAAAGGGCTGGATTGTCACCGAAGATTTCAGCCAATGGCTCACGAAAGAGGGCCTGCATTCATCGGTGGTGTCCAACCCTGAGTTGCGCTACGAAGAACTGGTCGCTTTTTGCGACAGGGCGCGGAGGGAATTTCTCCTTCGTCCAGGCTATATTATGTCAAAATTAGTTCAGATGATCACGCACCCCGGCGAAGCACGACGCATTTTAAAGGCCGCTAATGCCATCTGGAAATTTCTTCTTGGGCCTTCTCTGACAGCTAAAGGTCGCGAATCGTTATGACATTTTTAAAGATACTCTTTTGGATATCACTGTTTTTCATTGTTTACTCATACCTGTTTTATCCGCTGCTTCTTTCTTTTTTTGCGCGCCTTTTTGCCCGACCGGTGGCCAAAGACGAAACTTTCTCCCCGAGCCTGGCCGTGCTCGTGCCGGTATACAACGAAGAGGCGGTCATCAAGGCCAAGATCAATAATATTCTTGCCATTGATTATCCGCCCGACCGTCTTTCGATTTGGATCGGATCCGATTGCTCCACTGACGGGACTCATGACATTGTCAGGGGATTTTCCGATAGCCGGATACACCTGTGGATCGCGCCGGAGCGCGGGGGCAAAACCGAAGTGCTTAATCATTGTGTGCCCGTGGTCCAAGCGGACGTTATTTTATTTACCGATGCTAATACCATGCACCAAAACGGCAGCTTTCGGAAAATGGTCCGTTCTTTTGCCGACCCCACAGTGGGCGGCGTGGCCGGACTTATCAAGCACCGGTCGAACGATCCGGAGCCGGAAGAAGTGCTCTATCGTTCTTTTGAGGCCAGACAGAAGTTTTTTGAGGCGCGCTTGCACAGCAGTATTTCGGCCTTTGGCGGGTTCTATTCGATCCGCAAGTCTCTTTTCAGACCGATCCGGCATAACGCATATTCGAATGATGATGTATTGATCCCCATGAATATTATTCGTCAGAACTACCGCATCATCTTCGATCCGGAGGCGGTTTCCGAAGAAGACATGACCGAGAGCATCGGCCATGAATTCATTCGAAGGATCAGGATCGGGGCGGGAAATTTTCAGGCGTTTTTCTGGTTACTTGATTTTCTCAATCCCTTGCGGGGCTGGCCGTGGTTCTGCTATTTTTCGCATAAAGTGACCCGCTGGTTTTCCCCGTTTTTACTTGGGACGGCTTTTATTTGCAGCTCCATTCTCTGGTCCATGGGGTCACCGGGCGTCTATGTTTTGTTTTCTCTTATACCAATGGTCATTGTTGTCGCGGGACTGTCATTTCTCGTGGTTCCACTTGCGTTGACGCGACCTTTGTTTTATTTCCTGTCAATGAATACGGCGCTCGCATTGGGGCTGTTCCGGTATTGCGCCGGCATTGAGTCGGCCGCATGGTCTCATACAAAACGGGACGCGGCACGAGCGAGGAACGTTTGAAGGCCAAGTTCCCTAAAATCCATTAAGGAGGACGTACTGCTTATGGAACGCGTAAATTATGAAGCGGTTTTACCGCAGGTCATGAAACAGATAAAAAAAGGCGCTTTCTTAACTGCTCTGGGGGGCGACGATTTGAACGTCATGACCATCGGCTGGGCAAGTCTTGGTTTTATCTGGGGCAAGTCCATTATGACCATTGCCGTTCGCCCGACCCGCCATACCTTCGGGATCATCGAACGCGCCTCCGATTTCACCGTGTCGGTTCCTCTCAGCGGCATGGACAAGGAGCTGGAATTCTGCGGCACGAATTCGGGCCGGGCCGTCGATAAATTCAAGAAAAGCGGTCTTGAAATTTTCCCCAGCATCAAGGCTCACACGCCAATCCTTACTGTGCCGGGGATTCATTACGAATGCAGGATAGTTTACAAATCATCAATGGACCCGAAGAACCTTGCAGAAGATTACAAGCATTTATACCCTCAAAAAGACTTTCATACGCTGTACTTTGGCGAGATCCTTGAGTGCTATTCCACGGCCGACGAGCGGATCAAGTAACAGGGAGCTTGGAGACTCATCCGCGCCTCCTAACAAATCCCCCTGCCTGCCGAAGCCTCGGCGCAGGCAGGGGGATTTAGGGGACGTAATGGGAGCGCAAAAAGCAAGATTTTATTTTAACGCTCCAAATGCTCGCCTTCCTTCGGGACCTCGGGAGATGGTTTCATATTGAAGTAAATTTTGACGAACAGGGTAAAAGCCTCTTCAAAAACTTTTCCGGCCGGGACTTCAACATTGCGGCTGGGATTGTCTATTTCCTTTTTCTGCCATTCTTTTATCTGGTAGATCAATTCCTTGGTAATAATGCGCAGCTTGATGATATGGTCGGTTTGCTGCTGCCAGCTGTTGATCCGTTCGTCGGATTTGATTGACGTAAGAGAAACATCGAAGAGCGAATCGGGGACGCACGCCGAACGGGGGAGCGCGTACGGGGAATTTCGAGCGGCGCAATACAGAAAATAAAAGCCCTTCAGGAAGCGCGGAAAATAAGCGTCTAGATACAGGCACCGGTCGAAGCGATTTTTATGCAGGTCTTTTTCGAAAATTTCCAACGTATTTGTAAAGGACTTGCAAACTTTATTGATTACCTCGGCCTCAAAGTCGGAAATAATGTACGCCTTGTCGGGCGCTTCGACGTGGACGAATTTCTGGCGGCCATCATGGGTGACCTTGATTTCGTAGTCGGTGATGGGGGTTATTATGGCGCATTCATCAACTTCTTTATCATCAGATCCGCCGAAGGATACCTTTACTTTTTCAAATACATGGGTACGTTCATCATAGGAAACACTTAAGCGCGCAAGTGGAATTGAAAAAGACGTACGCTTGCCCAGTTCATCAGCCTTCATCGGGAACGGACAGAGCATCGCAACGGTCAAAACAACAACTGCCACATCGAGCGAATGCCGTTTCAAGAGTAGCTCACGTAGCCTTTCTGGCCTTGATACTATGCTACATGATTAGAAGCTGTGTTTACCTTTGCGACACAGTAAAGGTAAACTTACAGATTCTTATCCACCTTGTGGGTTACATGGTGCAGCATAGGAATCAGGTTTCTTCCGCCAAGAGCAGAATATGCGGATCTAATTTCACATGCATGTCCGAATTCGGAATAGTATCGTGATCCTTAATAAGCGTCAAGTGTACGAAATCTCCCTTCGGCTCCAGATTGATAAGAATTGCTATGTCATTAATAAAAGGCAATAGCAATTTTGGAATGCCGTGCGCATCGGAGGGCGCGTCTCTTTCCTTGAGTGACGCCGAAAACCACATTTCAAGGCCGGTTTCAATGGCAAACCGCTTGAATTCCTGAAAGTCCTCCGGAGTGGCTTTAGCAAAATTGTACCCATCAACAACAATAGTGTCAACACAGAAATTGCCTTTTTCCAAAAACATGGAAAAGGTCTTCTTTATTTTGGCGATATGGGTGTCGTCCTGCTTAAAATTGACGATGACCCTGTTCCTGATTATATCATCGTGCACATCCATTGCGCACTTCAGGTTATTGCGCCTGGCGATTTCATTAAAAATATCTTCGTACCATCGTACGATGTGGCTGGCGTCTTCACCAAAAGACACATGGATTACGTGCTTGCCCAGAAAAAGCCTGTCCGTGGCTATATGGACAAGGCAGGCGGTTTTTCCGACGCCTTTTCGCGCGGCGATAACGCCGATGCAACCCTTGCCGACGCCGCCGTGTATGGACTTTTCCAATATCCTGAGCGGGCTTTTGCTGATTATTTCTTTTCTGATCATCGTTTTATTCCTCTTTTATAGTTACCGCCGAGTCACTATAAAATCAGTTCCTTTTCTTGCTTTTTTCCTGAAAGTCCTTTATAAGTTTTTCGCTTATTGCGGCAGGCACTTTTCCATAGCGGGCGAATTCCATGGTAAATTGCGCCTTGCCTTGAGTCAAAGACCTGAGAATGGTGGAGTATCCGAACATTTCCGAAAGCGGCACTTCGGCCCCTACGCGCGCAAAAAGGTCGTCTTCGGATGTTGATATGATAATTCCGCGGCGCTGATTAATGCTGCTGAGGACGTTTCCCTGGAAATCGCACGGTCCTTCCACTTCCACTTTCATGATCGGCTCGAGTATTTCGGGTTTTGCCTTGTCATACGCCTGACGAAACGCGCCGATGGCCGCGAGCTGGAAGGCCATGTCCGATGAGTCGACCGGATGGGAATTGCCGTCGTCGATTGTGATTTTTATTCCCACGATCGGGAAACCGATGACCGACCCGCGCCCCAGGCACGCCTTGAACCCTTTGTCGCATGAGGTAATGAATTCGCGCGGGATCGCGCCGCCTTTTATGCTGTCGATAAATTCGTAATTGCTTTCGGGATTGGGCTCCATGGTTCCCGCCACGCGTCCGTACTGGCCCGCGCCGCCGCTTTGCTTTTTATGGGTGTAATCAAACTTCACGGATTGGGTAATAGCCTCGCGATAGGCGACCTGCGGCATGCCGACATCGAGTTCAACATCGTATTCCCGTCTCATGCGTTCGATATAGATGTCCAGGTGCAGCTCTCCCATTCCACGGACTATTGTCTGCTTTGATTCGGGATCGACAAAGGTCCTGAACGTGGGGTCTTCCTTTGAAAAACGGTTCAGCGCCTTGGACATCGCTTCCGAGGATTTTTTGTCTTTGGGCGTGATTGCCAGGGAAATAACCGGTTCGGGGACGAACATGCTCGTCATGGTATAATTGAGGCCTGACTGGGTGAACGTATCGCCCGACGCGCAATCGACGCCGAAGAGGGCGACAATGTCGCCGCATGGGGCATAGTCGATGTCCTCCATGTTGTTTGCATGCATGCGGATAAGCCGGCCGACCTTAAAATGCTTCCGCGAACGGGTATTGGTAAGCTCGTCGCCTTTTTTGATGGAACCTTGATAGATGCGGATATAGGTCAGCTGGCCGTATTGGCCTTCTTCGAGTTTGAAGCCGATGGCCACCGTCGGCTTGCTTACGTCGGGAATGAGTTTGACTTCCTGTTGATCATTGTCCATGTCAAGCGCGACATTTTCAACTTCATAGGGTGAAGGAAGATAATTGATGACCGCGTCCAATAACGGCTGGATGCCTTTGTTTTTATACGCAGTTCCCATAAATACCGGGGTCATCTGGCGCGACAGCGTGCCTTTGCGGATTGCCGCGTAAATTTGTTCCGTGGTTTCTTTACCTTCCAGGTAGGCTTCGGCCAATTCGTCCGAAAACATTGACGCGGCATCAATCAGTTCAACGTGGGCGTTTTTTGCCTGTTCCAGTAACCCTGCGGGGATTTCCTCAATGCGAAGGTCGTCACCGTTGGGTCCGTCAAAATAGAGCGCTTTCATGGTGATAAGATCGATAAGTCCTTCATGTTTGTCCTCCAGGCCGACAGGAAGCTGCATGAGAACGGCATTGTGACCGAGTTTAGAACACAACTCTTCTTTGACCCGCAGAGGGTTCGCGCCCGTTCGGTCGCATTTGTTGATGAAGGCAAGGCAGGGGACCTCGTAACGCCGCAATTGCCGGTCAACCGTAATCGACTGCGACTGCACTCCGCCGACCGCGCAGAGCACCAGAACGGCCCCATCCAGAACGCGGAGCGCGCGCTCCACCTCTATGGTAAAGTCCACGTGCCCGGGAGTGTCGATAATATTGATCGAATGCTTGTTCCATTCCACGTTGGTGGCGGCGGAAACGATGGTGATGCCCCGTTCGCGTTCAAGTTCCATGAAATCCATGGTCGCGCCGACACCGTCTTTTCCCTTGACTTCATGGATCGCGTGTATCTTATTACAGTAATACAGAATGCGTTCCGTAAGGGTTGTTTTGCCGGAGTCAATATGGGCGCTGATGCCGATATTTCTCATTTTTAAAGCGTCTGTGGCCATACAATAAAATTCCCCTAAATAATATAGTAATAACCTGTAATAAACCTGATTAAAAAATTCTTTAAAAACAGGGAAAAGCCCGAATAAAAAATCGGAGGTATGTGCTTTTTTTCAAAAAGGCCAGTCAAAAATACTATATGGTGCGGCATTTGCCTATGAAAAAGGTTGAAAGTATTATATTTACTCATTTTGCACGCTATGGTACACTTTAGCCTGTGCGCGGCAGAGAATAAACTCCGTTTAAGGATGAAAATACATGGATAGGCCTAACCTCCAGCGCCCGATGAATGTCAATGTTTTTACACTGCAATTTTCCGGTGAAGACGCTGCTTTGGAACAACCGTTCATAAAGAACTTTAACGACAGTTCGCGGTTTCAGGTGCGCGTGGCGCTTTTTCTCGCAATCGCACTTATCGGCTTGTTTGGCGTGCTTGACAGCCTTTTGGTGCCCGCGGATAAATATATCGCATGGTTCATTCGGTTTTGCGTTCTCTGCCCGGCTATTCTGGTCGGCGTGGGGCTGACGTACCATGCCAATGCTTCAAAATTTTTCCCGTGGATCCAGATAGTCCTCAGCAATCTGGTTGGGGCCGGATTCATGGGAATGATTATGACCAGCCCGCCTCCGGCCAATTATCTTTATTACAGCGGGCTCATACTTGTGCTCATGTACGGATACGGTTTCGTGCGTTTGCGGTTTATTTGGGCCTCGCTGTCCGGCTGGCTGCTTGTGATAGTGTACGAAATCATCGCATGGAGTTTTACCGGCACTGAGCACAAGATCCTGATAAGCAACACGTTTTTTCTGGTAACCGCAAACTTTATCGGCATGGTTGGGTGTTATACCATCGAAAGAAATCAACGCAAGGGATTTTATCTGACGCATCAATTGAGGCAGGAACAGAATAATGTCGTTTCCGCGAACAACATGCTGGAGCAACGGGTCGCCGACCGTACGGCGGAACTGGCATCGGCGAACCAGGCCCTGGAACGGCAGGTAAACGAGCGCAAATTACAGGAAGAACAAACGCGCCAGGCGCAGAAAATGGAAAGCATCGGCCTGCTTGCCGGCGGCGTGGCGCATGATTTCAACAACATCTTAACGATCATCCTCGGTAACGCGGGATTATTGACACTACGCGACCTCTCCGTCGAGGAGATTGCGAATCATGTTGGCGCGATAACCAAATCCGCCAAACGCGGCGCGCAGTTAGTCGGACAATTGTTGACATTCGCGAGAAAAAACGAAACGAACTACAGCCATATAAATATCAACGACGTTGCCGGCGATATTGGCGGTCTGCTGGAGGGTACGTTCCCAAAGAATATTGCCATTCTTTCGAACCTTTCGAACGAGCTGCCTTTTATTTACGCCGACAGCGGGCAAATCCACCAGGTGCTGATGAACATCTGCATCAATGCTCGCGACGCAATGCCGTCGGGCGGAACGCTCACGGTGACGACCAGTATCTTTCCCGGAAACCACGTGCGCGCGTTTTTCCCGAAAGCTTCGGCGGAGCATTACGTGTCAATTAAAATTGGGGATACGGGATTTGGCATGGATGATGCGACGCAGGCGAAAATATTCGAACCTTTTTTCACCACCAAGGAAACCGGGAAGGGGACAGGCCTTGGTTTGGCGGTCGTTTATGGCATCGTTGAAAATCATC
>JBAVGL010000528.1:0-2266 GCA_049684795.1 Chitinivibrionales bacterium
CGTGGAGGCTTGGCTGCCCGGTTCCGAAGGCGGAGGCGTTGCCGATGTGCTGTACGGCGGCACGTATAACTTTACCGGCACGCTGACCCATACCTGGCCCGCGACCGCCGCTCAAATTCCCATCAACGCCGGGCCTGTGTATTCCGATGAGCAGCATGGCACCGGCGGAACGCCCATGTTCGCCTACGGGTTCGGGTTGAAGTACTAAAGATTGCAACTTCTTGAATCGTCTGTCCCTTATGTCCTTTTCAGTCAAGGAAGAGGGAACTTAAGGGACAGGCTGATACATCCGGAAATTCAAATAACCCATCAGTTATGAGGAAAAAAAGCCGCATTCTGCTTTATTGCTTCATCATTGTGAGCGCCACCGCTGTTTCCTTTTCTCCGTCATTATTCGATGGTTTTACTAACTGGGATGATAATACAAATGTCACCAACAATTCAGACATTCGGAAGTTCACTCTCCACAATGTCATTAAGATATTTTCTTCTTCATACTCGGCCACCTATCAACCTCTTACCATGCTTTCCTATATGGTGGAGTTTAGCCTTTTTGGCCTTAGTCAAACGGTGTTTCACGGAACAAATTTATTGTTGCATATAATCAATGCTCTGTTTGTATTTGCCTTGCTTTATTTTCTTTCTGGAAACTTATTTGCAGCCGCAGCAACGGCTTTGCTTTTCGCGGTCAACCCGCTTCGGGTGGAATCCGTCGCATGGGTGGCTGAACGGAAAGACGTGCTTTCTGCGCTGTTTTATCTCCTTTCCCTTTTGGCATATATTTTTTATATAAAGAACCGTAGGCGGAAATATTATTGGCTTTGCCTGCTTGCCTTTGTTTTTTCGCTTCTTTCAAAGCCCATGGCGGTAAGCCAGCCGATTGTATTATTACTTCTGGATTATCTGCTCGATAAGAAGAACGACAAAAAATCAATGCTTAAAAAAACGCCATTTTTTGTCGTTGCAATAGTTTTTGTTGTAATCACGCTCATGACGCAGCGATCCTCGGACGCTATAAACTCTTTCACCGCTTTACCAACGCTTCTGCATATTTGTATTCCTTTTTACGGAATCGCATTCTATATTGTCAAGACTATTCTGCCAGTGCATTTGTCCGCTCTATATCCCGTTACGATTAATCCGGACGTTGGTCTTTATGCCCAATTTATCTTATCTTTCCTGCTGGTGGTCGGAATTGGCATTGCAGTGTTTTATAGCCGGAAATATTCAAGAAAGACGGTTTTCGGCGCCTTGTTTTTCATTGTCACTTTACTGCCGGTTCTTCAAATTGTGTCTATCGGGAATATTATCGTCGCTGAACGATATACGTATTTTCCTATACTTGGCGCCTGTTTCATTGTTGCGGAAGGTTTTATATATTTGTTTAAAACACCCTTTTGGAAAAAAGTTGCGGTTAGAACAACGACCGTAGCTGGATTTATAGTCATTCTCTGTATTTACAGTTACGTTACCTATCAACGTTGTGGCGTATGGAAAGACAGCCTCTCTTTATGGAACGATGTTCTTGCCAGACATCCCTGCTGGCTGGCCTATTATAACCGTGGAGTCGCGTGGAACCTCAAAGGTGACCCGGTCAATGCCATTTCCGATTATACCGAGGCGATCGCTCTTAGACCAAATTATATTGATGCATATAATAATCGCGGTAACTCCTTTGACGATATCGGTGACCATGAACACGCTATTGCGGATTATAACCAAATTATCATGCTCAAGCCTGATTTCGCCAAGGCATATTTCAATCGAGGATTAGCTTATTTTGCCAAAGGCAATATTGACCAGGCAGCTGAGAATATGGAAAAAGCAAAATCCTTGGATCCAGATTACCGCAACCCGGAAAATTATCACAGCCGGGTCATCAAGGAAATAATGAAAAGACGGCATCCTTCGTAATCCCCCTCTCTTTTGCTAATCAATTTATTCATGTGATGAGCTTGACCATATAGCGTAAAGATAATAATTCCGATTAATACCAGAGAATGTATAACCAATAGAGTAATCTGGTATCGTTTCAGTTGGCGATTCCCCCCATCCTAAAAAATTTGACCCCGAGCCATCGGCGTTAAGCAAATAGGTGTAGAAACTTGGATTAAGTTGATAATTTGAACCGTAATCAACGGTTGTATCATTTGGGACAGGCGTAGAAAGCGTGCCACCATTTGCATTTGCGTCATATGTAATTGAGCATTGTCCCTTAAGGGTCGCTTGCCCAGAGGTAGCAAAATTATTGCAGCTATCGGTCACG
>JBAVGL010000529.1:0-19031 GCA_049684795.1 Chitinivibrionales bacterium
CCTTTACTGTAACGGGTTTTTCTCCTCTTTTGATAATATCGCATTTAGATGTCTAAAAGTCAATTGGAAACTCTTCAAGAATTATCTCTTCTTCGTCGCGCGTTTTTACTGGGCAATAAAAGTGCCCTGCTCATTTTATTTCCTTGTGGCGTTCTGAAACTGTTTTATATTTTGAAGTCGCGCCGCGCCGCGCCAGCGCATATTCATCATCATTTCCGTCCCGGGGATTTGCAGCCATGAATCTGATAAGGGCTACGATCAAGACCATCAAGGAAAACGTTTACCTGAGGAATTTCCTGATTTTTCTCAGCGTGCTTGGTCCCGGGATCATCACCGGAAGCGTTGATAATGATGCCGGCGGCATCACCACCTACTCGGTCGCGGGCGCCTCATACGGCTACAAGCTGCTGTGGACGCTTATTCCATCATTCATCGCGCTGGTGACGGTGCAGGAAATGAACGCCCGGATGGGGATCGTCACCGGCAAGGGACTTGCCGACCTAATCCGGGAAAATTTCGGCGTAAAAATAACGTTCTATATTTTCATCTGCCTTCTTGTCGCGGACATCGGGAACACCGCCACGGAGTTTGCCGGCGTGGCCGGGAGCATGAGGGTGTTCGGCATCAGCAAGTATATTTCGGTGCCCATCGCGGCGATAGCCGTGTGGTTTTTAGTGGTCAAGGGCAATTACAAAACAACGGAACGGATATTCCTGTTCTTCAGCGTTTTTCTGCTTTCGTACATCATTTCGGCCGTTCTTGCAAAGCCGAACTGGTCCGATATAGGAAAAGCCCTTGTAAAACCAACCATGCAATGGGACGAAAATTATCTCGGAATGGTGCTGGGGCTTGTCGGCACGACCATCGCGCCGTGGATGCAGTTTTACATGCAGTCGGCGGTGATCGAAAAACGGATCAAAGTCGCCAATTACAGGTTCGTTATCTGGGACGTAGTCATCGGCGCCGTGGCGACTGTCGTGGTGGCGTTTTTCATCGTCGTGGCGTGCGCGTCAACGTTGCATGTCAACGGCATCACCATAGAAGAAGCCAAGGACGCGGCCCTGGCGCTCAAACCGCTGGCGGGCAACCTTGCGTCAACGGTGTTCGCGTTCGGCCTTTTTATCGCGTCGATTTTTTCCGCGACGATATTGCCCCTGGCGACCGCCTTTTATGTCTGTGAAGCCTTCGGCTTCGAGGCGGGCATCGACAAGAAATTCAACCAGGCGCCGCAGTTTTATGTTTTAATCACCCTGATCATCGGAATCGCGGTCAGCATTATTCTGCTGCCCCACGCCCCGCTTATCACCATAACCATCTGGACCCAGGTGCTCAACGCGATCCTCCTGCCGATCGTGCTGATATGCATGATGCTGATTATTAACAAACAGGAGATCATGGGTGAGCACCGCAACGGCCGCGTCCAGAACACCATCGGGATCGTCACGACGATCGTGCTGGTGTTTTTAAGCGCGCTTTTGTTTGTCATGCCGGTGGTTTCGGCGGTTTTGAAGAAATAATGATGCACTTCACTTGCTTTGGACGGAGAATAGCATCCGCCCGGCGGCAGGTCAGTTCTGCGTGTTGAATTCGAACGGGTAGACTATGGTGATGGCGCCGACTTTTTCATCCACTTTTTTAAATTTTATTTTTTTGACGGCCTCGGCGAGTTTTTCCTGAAACTCGGAGTCCGCTAGGGTCGTCTCCAATACTTCCACGTGGTCGACAAGGCCGTCGGGATGTATTGTAAACCTGGTTTTTACATCACCAACCAATTTCTTGCCCGTTTCTCTCAGATAACGGTTATACACGATTGTGATCCTGAAGATATTTTCCTTTATTGTCAGATCAATGTCGGCCGCGTCCCTCAGACTGTCTTCGGTAATGGCGGGTTTTTTCAAGGGAATTTCGGAAATTGGGACAACGGTTGCGGAGGACCTTTTTAAAGGTTCCGGTATCTCTTTTGGTTTGAGGGCAAGGGTTCCTTCGGATACTTTTACCATGGCTTTGATGTCCAGATCGGAAGAATCCACCTGGGCCAGCTTTTTCAGGAACTCCATGTTTCCCAGCATTTCAATTTTATTTCTGAGTCTAAGGGAGGAACTCCCGATCCAGTGTATGAGATCATCAAGTTCTTTAATGCGCACGACCCTGGTCTGGCACGGTTCACCGTATTTGAGGGTGGCGCGTTGACCGCCGAGGACGTTGATAGGGCAGGAGCGCATGGAGTCGATGACTTCCACTTTTCCTTCAAACACCGTGATGCGGGTTTCACTGCTGTCGAAGGCTTCCACCGAGAATGCCGTGCCGCGCGATTGAGCCTGAAACTTTGGGGTAATGATTTTGTAAAGCAATTGTTTCGGCAGAACGATTGCGTTGGAATATAATTTTCCATGTGCAATCGAAATAATCATTGAGTCAAGGCTGGAGTGGATGGTCACTATGGAGTTTTCACCGATGATAATATAGTCCGAGTCATTGAAGGCGACTTGCATCCTGCTGCACGGGCCGGTGGTGATGGTATCGGCGTTTTCGATGAAGAGTCCGCAAGCGGCCCTTGCGACATTTTTGGGTGAGCTTATAAATCCCTTCCCGTCAACGTGGGCGATGCGAGGTTTGACCGGGGATACGGCATGGCTGATGGAAGGCACGCACTGACCAGTATCGCTGTGCCGCTTAGAGCAGGCAAGGAGGAAGAATGCCATGAGAAAAGGGACAAACGTGGTTTTCATACTAGCTTACCGCAGGGAATTAACAAAACATGTTCATATTTTCCCCACGTTATAATGATACACTTCGGAGCGTCATAAGTCCATACGCAGGACCACGTTTTTGTCCTGACAAAAGCGGACAAGAGCCGTTCCCTAATATTGTCAGCATAATTTTTGGCAATTTTGCCCAAAAGTGCATATATTACTAGCGTGTGAAGTCCATAATGTCATTAGTTTCTGTAAATCACTGGAGGTGGAAAATGCTTATTAGAAAGTCTATCGCGGCGGTTGTCCTGATTTGCGGATTTTCCCTATCGGCTTCTGCCGTCACCTATGACAGCACGTATTGGGCGCCGCCCTTGACCGTTCAGGGCACGAAAATAGTCAACGCCAAGGGGTACGTCGTGCAGCTCAAAGGCTTTGCCACGATGGGCGCCTACCCCGACATCACGCAAGCCCAGATTGTACATTTTAAGAAGGACTGGAATATTACGCTTCTCAGGCTGCCTCTCCTCACCAGCGATTGCAACTGCCCGAGGGCCATCTGCTGGACCGTTGGCAATATCGCCATAAATGCCGCAAATACCCCTTACATCACGGCCGTGGACAGCATTGTAAAATGGTGTGAAGATAACCATATCTATGTACTTTTTGATGGGTGGCACGAGGGCGGTCAGGGCAATACGGTCGGTAATTTCAGCTCTACCGTCGCCGCATGGGGCCTCATGGCCACCCGGTACAAAAACCAGGACAATTTACTTTGGGAGATATTCAATGAACCCCATAACGTGACCTGGACCGCCTGGGTGCCCATGGTGCAGCAGCTTATCGACACGA
The DNA here is from genome assembly GCA_049684795.1 of Chitinivibrionales bacterium. Taxonomy (GTDB): domain Bacteria; phylum Fibrobacterota; class Chitinivibrionia; order Chitinivibrionales; family FEN-1185; genus JBAVGL01. Next base: position 3,546 of record JBAVGL010000529.1, read on the forward strand.
TCCGCTCCAGGAACCCCGTTTCCAAGGTCATTGTCGCCGGAACGGCCAATTGGTGCCAGCAAGCGGACGTGAAAACGCTGAAAATCGCACGCGATCAAGTTATTTACGCATGGCATCCTTATTCAACCGTATATGGCAGTATCGGGGCCACAACATGGGATTCAAAATTCGGCTATATTATGAGCACGGGAGTCGCCCCGATCATGAATACCGAATGGGGCTTTACCTCTTCATCGGATTCGGCGAATTACGGAACGCAGCTTATTCAATATATGAAAAATTTAGGAGCGAGCTGGACGGGATGGATCTATTCATCGACGTGGGGCCCTCCCATGCTCACGTCGCTTAATGTGGCAGCGGCAACCGAGGTAAGAAACCCTTCGGGGAACCTGATGTTTAAAGCTTACCATGACACCATGTCCGTCGTTTCCGTTACCGGCGTTAAAAACCCCGCCGCCGGAGCGGTTTCAGGGAAAAACATTTCAATTGACAATTCAACCATCCGGTTTACTTGCGCCGAGACGTCGCCCGTCACCGTGTCGATTTATACGCTTGATGGCAATTGCATAGGGACGTTAATCGACCGGACCTTAACAAAGGGGAGTCATTCCATTCGATGGAACGCTCAAAACGGCCATACCGTCGGAATGGCCCCGGGGGTGTACACGGTGCGTCTAAAAATCAAGGACAGGGAATATTTCGGGCAATTGAACAATCTAAGGTAAGACCATGGAAATAATTTGAACTCCAAAGCGCCGGTTGATGCACCGGCGTTTTTTACAGCGATGAGCAATTCATCGCTGCTTCATTCATGAAAACACGACCAAACCGCAGTTTCGTTATTGGAAGCGCTCGTGCGATTATTTTCAAAGTTGACAATTTCGCGCAAGAATAACTATACTTGCTTTTAAAGCCGAAGAGGTACTTTATGAGCATACACCGTTTGAAAATAGTATCGTACCTCAAAGATCTCTGGACAAGAGAAAGCCGGAATTTTGCATCGAAAAAAATCATTTTTTTCTATATTTTCTTCGGCGAGCTAGTGGTCTTATTCGCCTTCCAGGGCCTGAACAACCATTGTTTCTGGGATGATGAGGCCGAGACCGCCATAATCGGAAAGAACCTGCTCGTCACCGGCCATCTCACCGCATGGGACGGCCGGCACTTGTGCACCTACCGGGACGGCAATCTGATTGACGGCAACTTCCGCCCTAAAAACCCTTTAGGCATGTACCTGGCGGCGGCAGCGTCCTTCAAGGCATTCGGATGCTCCACCTTTGCGGGAAGATTCCCTTTTGTCATTTTCGGGATCGGGGCGCTTTGCATTTTATTCTGGATGCTGCGGGCGGAGTATCCCTCGCTTCCCGTGTTTGTGCGCTACAGCGTGGCGGTCACGGCGCTATCGACCTCATATCTACTTTACATAAGGCAATGCCGTTACTATTCTCTCTGCATTTTCTTCTCGCTGCTCGCGCTGGCGTTCCACCGCGCAAGTTTGAGGAACCCCCGGTGGGCCGTGCTTGCCGGCCTTGGCGCCTCCCTGACGGCGCTTTTTTTCAGTCATTACCTGATCATGGTCTGTTTTTCGTGCGCATTGTTTGCCGACCACATCATCTTTCATGCCCGCCGGTGGACAAGAAAAGATTATTTACGCGCGGCACGGGCTGGCTTGCTTTTGCTGCCGGTTGCCTGGTTTTCGTTACTATTCAGGGTTTGGATACGTCCGGACATGTCCGGGGGCACGGGAACGCCGGCGCAGATCCTGACAAGATTATACCTGAACTTTAGGGACTTCGACGTGTTCGGGGTATTGCCGGGCATCCTCGCCGTGGGCGGGGTGGCATGGGCGGTGCGCTATGGAAAAAAATACGTTGAGACGGGGCCTTTTCTGGAGTTCGGCTTTTTCATCGCGGCGTATATCGTCGTTTTATCGATAATTTCACCGCAATCGGTAAGGTGGGGATGGTTTGAGAAATTAGCGGACATCCGATATATGGTTGTGCTTATTCCTCTGGGGGCCGTATGCACAGGCGCACTTCTCTCCATAATCCATAAAAAAATGAGGTTCTTCGCATTTTTCCTTTTTTGTACGATCATGTGCACCAACCTTCTATGCCTGCGTTTTACGGATTCGCAACCCCGCCTGCTGCTGCCGGCCTATGTCTATGAAATAACGCACAATTACAAAACGTCCTATGACATGGTGATCGATTTCCTGACCGGCCACCCTTCGTTTATGAACGATACGATTGTCTGCACCCCGGAGTACTGCCAGTTGCCGATACAGTTTTATTGCGGTGACTTTTTGCGAATCGGAGGACTACTGGACGACAAGACCTCTTTGCCGGTTTCAAAAGTCCGCGCACTGCCGGCACCGCTTTTTCAGGACGCTTATTTCCCGGCATGGATCATAGCGTTCGGCTGGTCGAGCGCCATGGAGGAAAAGGTGAACTACTTTTCCCGGGGGAAATTTAAATACGTCGGCGGGTCGCCAATGAGGTTGCCCGTTTTCTTTTACGATATGACGAGGCCGGAACTGCCGTGGCATAAATTTACCAAAATGGACAATGTGAGCGTAGAAAACGAGATACACTTTTTCCGCCGGGTCATACCTCCCGCAAAATGAACTCAGGACCGCACGATTCTCGACTGTAATTTTTCTTCAACACCGTTATGTATATTCTGTTCGCCGATGTACTTTTCGCGATTTGTGGAACAGCGGTTCAACGGAAAAACAAAAAACGTCGATATTTCTCTCCAAAAAAAACATATAGCCCTTATATTGATAGAGTGGATATTCTAGCTCGCCGAGGGGCCTACGGTTAAATACATTTCTATGCGGGTCATGTCCTCGCCCCATAGATCAATGTGGCGATATTATGGGGATTTTCAATTTACAAAGAAGGGGTTCGTATGAGAAATTCGGGAATGTTCCGTAACGTTTGTTGCTGTGCAATTCTGGCAGGGCTGCTGGTTGTGAGCATACATGCCGCTCCCGCCATTACCTCGGTTACCAGATCCGCCGATACTGTGGGAAAGTATACTAAACTGGAGCTGGCCGTCGCTCTTACCGCACAATATACCAATCCCTATGATTTCGATCAGGTCAATCTTTCGGCCACCTTTACGTCTCCCAGTTCAAAGACGTGGAACATAAGCGGGTTTTACGACAGCCTCCTCCAGTTCAGGATCAGGTTCTCCCCGAACGAACTCGGCACCTACACATACACCGTAGCGGTCAAGGATTCCACCGGAACGAGCCAGAGCGTAACGGGCAGTTTTGTCTGCAAGGCTTCCGCCTATCACGGTTGGGTCAAGATCGCCCCGAATAACCGGTATTTCAGTTACGATGACGGGACCTCTTTTTACGGAGTGGGTTGTTGCTATTGCTGGGACGTTACCGACAGCGGAATCGGGGTGCTGCAGTCGTTTAAAATGAATACATGGTTCTGGTGGAACGGCACGCATAAAACGGTCAACGGCAAGGAACAGTACCAAGGCGGATATAGGCTGATTGAATCGCCGCTTGGACAGTACGACTTTCATCAATGCACCTATGTAGACAGCCAAATGACGTGGGGGGAAGCGCGCGGACTATCCATGTGGATGGTGATATGGCCGCACGATTACCTGGCCCAGACTATGACCGGCTCCTGGGTGAATTTATGGACTGCCAATTCGTATAATACCCTCCTTCCCAACGCCAAGACGTTTTACAGCGACAGCACGTGCTGGAAATATCAGCAAAAAATGTATCGTTACATCATCGCCCGCTGGGGATACAGCAGGGCGCTGGAGGGTTGGCAGACGGTTGACGAAATAGCGGGTACCGACGGCTATGTGGCGGACAAGGCCTCGGGAAACGCCTGGATGAAGAAAATGGCCGCTTTTTTCCTGGCCAACGATCCATACCAGCATCCGACGTGTGCTTCCAACGAGATTTCCTCGGATTCGGTCATGACATGCACCAATTCGGAAAACTATGGCGGCACCACGCCCGCTAATTGGAATAGCCTTGTCACAAAACTGTGGAGCGGTTGGACCAAACCCGCCTTGACCGGGGAGTCCACCTCGAGCAACGATCACCAAAATCTCTGGTCCTGCCTTTCCTCGGGAGAAGCGGCCACGCCCTTCATGTGGCAGTTCAACCAAGGCTGGACCGCCGCCAGGTCGCAGAACTTTCCACCTTTTGCGACGTTCGTTTCGGATATTCCCTTTGCCAGGCTGACAAACCTCTCCCAGGCGCAGGTGACCGTCAGCGGCGCCACGGCCTATGGCATAAAAAGCAATGAGGCCGTCTGGGGCTGGATGACCGGGGCTTTTTCAGGCAAAAGCCTTAGCGTAGCTGGGGTTGCGAACGGTACGTATACTTTAACATGGTTCGATTGCACTGGTGGAACGGCTATTTCGTCAAGTTCCATCACCATTTCAGGCGGCGCATTGACCGCGACCGTTCCTACGACCGGCGTGGCCGATATTGCATTCAAGGCCCTCGCGCCGCTGCCGGTGCAGGTCATTGCGGAGAATACCCGAAAGTCCGCCGAATCCCGGCCGATCATCGCCTACCGGCAGGGCGTCGTCCGTCTGCTGTCGCCCGTGGCGGCGAACAGCGTGATGCACATCCTGACGGCGCAGGGACGCGTTGTTGCGCGGCGTATAATATCCGATGCGAACATGACCGCGGTGCCGGTGGGAAGCCTGAGCGAAGGGGTTTATTTTGTAAAAATTACCTCAAGCGGGAAAGAACTGTTGCAGCGATTGACAGTGGGTTATTGAATACATAGTGCGAAAGTGCGAACGTAGTTCCTGAAGCAGAGACTATGGCGTTTATTTACCTATGACGATTTTCCCCGCCCACGCGTCCCGCCCGTCAACCGTTATTCGGCAGGCATAGACGCCTGCAGGGACCTGCTTTGCGTCCCAAACCGCTTCGTGTCGGCCCGCGGAAACGTCCTCGCCTTTAATCACGGCAATCTGCCTGCCGGACTGATCGACGATGTTCATGCTCACGCGCCGGGCGTTTTGCACGGTATAACTGACGACCACGGCCTCCCTTGACGAATTGTAATGAACGCCGTACGGGGAAGCCGTCGCCGCGCTGCTCATGCGATACGAGGCCATCGTTGTGCTACTGCCGTACCCCGCGGCCACGATGTTGGCCTGGATGGCATTTTCGGTCGTATCGGGGGGATATCCGGTGGTCATGGCTCCTTCAAAGAATGTTCCAATAGCGGAATTGGTGTTGTCGCCTCCAATTCCCAGAATGATTGCGCCTTGCTTGGCCATGGGGTTGTAGCCTGCTTTGGTGGGGCGCGCTCCGGAGTACATGGTCGTTATAGTCCCTTTTTGCGCATTGCCGCCTTTTATCGCAAACTCGTTTGCCCCACCCTTGACCATGGCAGTTACGTAATCTAATGCAAGGGGCGTGTTATTGTTATTGACCTCGGCCCCACCGGCATAAAGGCCGTTTTCAAGGTCCGCCATGACCCAGGGGCCGCTGCCGGAACCATGGCCCCACGAGGTGCTGGTCCCCATATAAATAGCTTCCATGGTGCCGTTACCGTCGTCAGTATTGTTCGTTTCAGCGTTCCCATAGTCAAAACAACAACCATTATTCACGTGGGTTCCGCTCGTCACCATATATAAACCTTCCGGCTGATCGCCGGTTGCCACGCCCGAAGTCTTGTCAATGCGATAACCGACTCCGATATTCACATAAACGGCATATACCGCATGACCGCCCACTTTGAGCGCAAGCCCGGTTGCGCTCGCCTCGACGTCGGCAGTGCCTCTCTGGCCTTTAGGCGCCACGGTGAGGTTGTTGCCTTTCGGGGACTGGTCATAGATAATTGAAATAGTGCCCGTTGTGCCGGACAAGAACGAGTCCTGCGCGGCCGAGTTGGCTAAGCCTCCGGCCTTCAGGACGCCGATGTCGAGCGTTTTGCTGTCCGACTTGCGCCTGACCTGGTAGAGGGGCCCATTGTATGAGGCATAAAGGGCGCGCACCGTGCTGTGCGCCGCGACGCATGGAGTTCCGCCGGCGGCGTAAATGTCACAAGGACATGTCCCGGCGGCGGGGATACTCTGGTAGGCCATACTTAAACTGAACAAGGCTGCCAGTATTGGATTGTAACGATTAGAGACGCCGGAGTTTCTCATAAAAAGCCTTTCCCTTTAAGAATTTTTAGATAGAGAGATACGACTCCTGTTGCATTTGCATGCCATAAAGATAAGTTATGACGAGAAAGGCGGCATTTAATGTTCCGTCGACACTATTCGCAGACCATATTCTTTATTACCTGCCGTCAACCTTCCGAAATACATTCCGCGGGCGCAATCTTTAATGGGCAACAGCGTTTTCGCCCCGGGCTCAACGACCCAGGAGCGGACCAGCCTTCCTTGCATAGTGTAAAGCATAAAACGCGGTTTTATGGACGCGCCCGTGGCGCCGGCGGAAACCGAAATGAGGATCGCGGCGCCGCGCTGGACCAGGTAAGCGCCCTGTAAACTCTGCGCGAAATGAGCGGCGGGGAAGCGCATTGCCGTGGAAATATTGTTTGACACCGCGATTGACCTCACCGTGTCGCTGCCGGAGCACAGGTTCGCGGCCGATCCCGTTACGATGATCGCGCCCGGCGTATTGTACTGCGTCTGGACATACACGGTGGCGATGCCCGCCACGGCGGCCGTGGGATTGCCGTCGCCGCTGATGATCCTGCCCGGCCCGCTCACGGCAAAGGTCACGGGGTTGACGGCGGTCGGCACCACCGTCCCGTTCGCGTCAACGATCGACGCGTAGGCTATGGCGAGGTCGGCGCCGTCGGCCACAAGCGGCATGTTAGCGGTATCAAGCCGCATTGCAACACAGCTCGCCGCCCCGGGCGTTTTTACCAGATGCGTGGCCTTTACCACTCCGCCGATCAATCCGTTCGCCCTCAGGCTGTCGGTTGCCGTGAATGTGGGAACGGTAAACGTAAACGGCGGATGCGGTATGTTGGGATACGCGTTGTCCGGCGGCTGCGTGGCGATCAGCGCGCCGTTTCGATACAGCGACACCTGTGAGCAGTTACTATAGACCCTGACCGACCGAGGTGAGGAGGATGTCCAGAAATTGGCGATGAACACCATGGGGCCCGAGCTTGTTCCCGGAATGACAAGGGACGGGTCGCGCTGGCTCTGGAAAAAATAGTAGTTGAATTTAGGGATGCGGAACACGTCGACGATGCCGCCGCCGCAGAGGGAATTGTGATAGGAGTCAAATCCGAATGTTTCGTTATATACCCATAATGCGTCGACCGAAAGCCATGAAAGCGCATGGTCCTGGTTCATGGCATCGGCCTGGTTGCCGCCGAGCTAGAGCATGCCGACTTCGCCGATCGCCCTCGGCTGGTTGCTGGACATGCTGTCGTAGGTGAATCCGCCGTATTCCCAGTGGCCGTATTCCGAAATGGCCTGCGGCTTGCCATTGGCCTGGTCGGTCCGGCCGCTTTGCTGCACGGCGGCCTGCCATATGTCAAAGATATGGTTGGTTTCCTGGCCGCAGGTATACATCTGGTCGCCCGGATATTCGGCGTGGGCGATCGCCTGCGCTGAATCGCACCACGAGGCCGGGGGCGTGCTCTCGTTCATGGCGCTTTCCCACATGACGACGCAGGGATGGTTGCGGTAATAATGGATCATCGTCCGCAGGTCGCGTTTCAAATTGCTTACGAAGGTCGCGCTGTCGTAGCCGGGGGTCCACTGCCAGCCCACGAGGCTGGCCTGGACCGTGATGCCGAGTTTGTCGCATGCGTCAAGAAACGCCGGGTTCTGGAGGTAGTGCGAAAGACGCACGAAATTGATGCCCGCCTCCTTGAGCCGGAGCGCGTCGCGGTACTGGCCCGAAACAGGGACCGCGCCCCCGATGGCGCCGCAGTCCTGGTGATGGTTGGCACCGATGCAGGTGAGTTTCGCGCCGTTGATCTGCAGGCCGCTGGTCCGTGAAAAAGCTATTCTGCGGATGCCGATGGTGGTGGTTACCTGGTCGGCTGCCCGCGTATTGTCGAACACCTGGGAACGTACCGTATAGAGATTGGGCGCCGAAGGGCTCCACAGGCGGGGATTGCTGACGATTAAACTCTGCGTAAAGGAATAGCCCGCTCCCGCGGCAATGCTCTGGGTGGCGGAACCGGTCTGCACAACGGCCCCGCTGGAGTCGATGATCGATGTGGTGAGCACGCAGGCGCGGGCCGTGGCGGATTCATTGAGGATATGGGTCTTTACCTGGACGGTGGCCGATGAGGCCGTGGCCGCGGGATAGGTCACGAACACGCCGCCGCTAGCGGGCAGATTCGCGTACACGGCGTCGGTAATATGCAGCGAATCGGTCACGTGCAGATTGACATACCGGTACAACCCGCCATAATAATAGAAATCGCGGTGTTCGGCGCCGGGCGAGCATTGCGTGCTCGCGGCGTTGGTAATTCGCATGGCGATGACGTTTATCTGGCCGTAGACCAGACTTCCCGTAAGGTCGAGAGTAAACGGATTGTACCCGCCGTAATAGGTCATTGCAAGGGCGCCGTTCACATAAAGCTGGGTGACCTGCATGGCGGCTTCAACCTCTAAAAACACCTTTTTGCCTTTCCATGAAGTGTCGGGCGTAAACGATTTGCGGTACCAGTAATAACCCTGATAATAGTCCCAGCTTCCGTGGGATATGGCGGACTCGACCCGCGCGGTATGCGGCAGGCATACGGTGGCCCACGACGCGTCGCTGAAACTTGTGGCCTGCGCGCCGCTCGCGTCGCCGAGGTAAAACTTCCAGTTGTCGGTGAACCGCAGGTCCTGCCGGGGAAAGGTCTGCGCTTGGGAGTTACCGACCATGGCAACAAGAAGAAACGGCAGCATGACTCCGGCGATGGCGGGACGATTAAAAAAAGAAGACCATCTAACCTTCATATTTCGAATGGTCAGGATTTTTTGCATAAGCTCTTCTCACTTCTGTCAATTTGAGTTGTTTTGCCATGGCGGTTTTTAAGTAAGGTCGGCAATACTTTAAAATAAATACAGGAACGTCAAGCCGGTAAAAACAATCCGAAATCACCCGACCGCGCCCGTGCAGGTTCCTGTCAGAGGACCGAAAATCATCATAGAGGCACACAAATAAGGCGCTATCGAATAATATACGTTCCATCGAACGCCGGGCCGTTCATAGTGCCGCTATTATTCAGAATTATGTTCTTGCGTCCCGGTCCCGCCGGAAGCATTGACGGCTTCTGCATACGGCCCAAAAGGTCAAAGGCATGAAGTCCGCTGTGGTTCGTAGCATTCGCGAAAAGAGCCTTCTTAAGGTCATAGGCATTTTCGTCACCGACCGACGATGGCGTGAAAAGGCCGACCGTCCATGAGGCAAACCATTGGAGCTGCATCGCACCGGTTGACGTTATGGTAATCGGAAGAAACACATACTGTGAATTCGCGCTTCCGGTTCCGTTCCACCGGTCGCCCATATACATGAAGGCATTCGTAAATCCCGGAATTTTAAAGATATAACATGGTTGTGAGTTGAAGGTCGTATGGCTGGTGTCGCCGATGCATGGGTCGCCTTTGCTGGCAAAAGGCCCGGTGACGTTGGTCGCGGTGTAATACGTCGCCTGGTTTGGGGTCCAGCCCGAACATTGACTCGTCATCAAATAATACGTGCCGTTTATTTTAAGCATTGTCGGGCCCTCACAGTGCGCGCCGCTTACCACGTCGGTGGCGGTCACGTTGAGATAATCGTCAGTCAATTCAACGATCCTGACGGTGGTGTTCATCGCCGAGGCATACATGATGTATACCTTGCCGTCGTCATCGCAAAACATCCCGATGTCCCGTGAATCGTGCCCGTTGGGCTGAAAATCGGCCATGTAAACATAAGGGCCTTGTATGCTGTCGCTGACCGCAACTCCAAGGTGCGCAAGCGAATAGCCGCTATTGTCATAATGAAACCACATGACATACTTGTTTGTTGTGGCGTTGAAAGCGACTTTCGGACGTTCAAGAACGGCGATGGCCCCTTTTTGCATGGCGAAGCCTTCGTTTTTCCAATTATAGAGATCGAGGGAAGAATAGCACGCCACACCGCCGGGACTGCCCCGGTGCTCGCCGAACCAATAATATTTTTTTGATCGCGCGGAATAGATGATAGCGCCGGCGTGGCAATCGATGTGCTTGCCGTCGTCGGCAGGCCACACGCCTCCGGGTGTAAATGAGGTGAACGTGGTTGGCTGTTGGGCCCGTGCCTGCGTCCAAAAAAAACTGATACACGCACATCCGGCGACAAGGGAAAGGAAACCATTCAAACGTTTCATAAACAACTTCCCGCGGCGCCGTGTCAGTTGACCATATTCACCGGCGTGAATATGCGTTGAGCGCCGTTTTCCCATACGCCGTAAAAAAGCCCGGGACCCAGCATTCGACGCGTGACAAGCGGGGAAGAACCTTGCTTGACGTCGCAGCCGAACATCGTCTTTCCTTGACAATTAAAAATAGTCAAGCGGCCGGGCGTCGGCGGGCAATGAAATAGATACCCCTTCGGCGTGGAACAAACGAGCACCTTATATTCATCCGTACGGAATTGGCGCGCCGCGGGAGCTTGAATGGAAACCGGGCTTGCGTAATACGATTCCGACACCGGCAACGTGGTCAGCGTGAGGGTGGCCGAAGGAAGGCCCGCGTACGCCGCGGTTACCGTGACCGTTCCCGCCGCGGCGGTTGTCCGTAAAAAGGCCCCCGCGCGCCCCGCCAGGGCGGGCACGGTGTTCCCGCCGAAAATCGTATCGGCCCCGGCGGGATTAACGGCAAATGTGACGTTGCCCGTGGCCGTTGATATCTGCCGGTTGTTAGCGTCGCGTATTGTCGCCGTGAGCAGGAATATGTCCGCGCCCGTGGCGCCCAGGCTGTTCGTATCCGCTTGAAAATCGATTTTTGCCGGAGTCCCCGGCCGTGGATAGTCCGGGGCCAGGCCGCTCCAGTTTTGTCTGAACATGTAGAACACCGTTTTGGGCACGGTCAGCCGGTCGACGATCCCTTCGAAACCGTTGGTGTTGTCGGGCGAGTTGTAATCCTTGAAGCACCAGAAGTGCCCGCCGGCCAGCTGCCCCGTCGTGCTTAACGTATACGACATGCAAGCCCATTCATCACCTGCGGTGCCCGTGCCGGGAACGTTGGCGGTGGTGTCGAGGTCCAAAGCGCTTCCTCGGGATGAAGCGAAGTAAAAGCCGGTGCGCGATTCGGTATTGAGCCAGGGTTTTGTGGTCGTGCCGGCAAAGGAAATCGAATTTGAATAGTTTAATCCCACGATATCCGGGATCGTGATCGACTGGTTCCAGCCGTTTGGCGCGAAGCCGTTGTTGATGTTGGCCATTGAGGTGAGGCGCGTGGTGTCAAGGCTATGCACCATAGTGTTAAGCATCGTAATAGAGGATGAAAAATCCGCGTAAGGATCGGGCACCGGCTCGTTATACAGTCCCCAGGCGTAAATGCTTGGGTGGTTCCTTCCCGACAGCACCATTTCTTTTGCGCAACTGTCCATTCGGGTCCAGCACGCGGCGACGGGAGTTACGCCCCATCCCCAGCTAGGTTGTTCGACATACAGCAGCATGCCCAGCCTGTCGCAGGCGTCGTAAAACGCCTGTGCCCGCGGATAATGCGAGCATCTGACGCTGTTGCAACCCAGGTTTTTTAACATCTTGACTTCCTGAAAATACCGGGAATCCGGGACCGCGTTTCCTATCCAGCCTTCGAACTGATGGACGCACAGGCCTTTTATTTCGAATCGGGTCCCGTTGATATAAAATCCCTGGGTGGACCACGTGAACCATCGCACGCCGCACGGTTCGACAACGCTGTCCACGACCGCGCCGTTTACGCTGACAAGCGTTTGGACCGAATACATATACGGATTTGCGGGAGACCAGAGGTGCGGATTGGCGAATGCCGCCGTCATCATGTCGAAGGTGTCCAGAGCCCCGGCGGGAATTGTCTGCGTTGCGGTTTGAGACACGACACTGGCGTTTGCGGCATCGAGGAGCGTAATTGCGACCTGGACGCTCTTTGCCATGGCAGCGTCGTTCTTAACGGCGGTCCTGGCATGGATCTGGGCGCTGGCGGCCGACGCATGTTCAGTCTGGATTTGCTGTGTGTAAATTGGAACGTAGACGCTGTCTTTGAACCGCAGCCAGACCGAACGGTATAACCCGCCAAAGAGACAAAAGTCGGGTGATGAACCTCCCGGCGGAATATTCGGGCTTTTTTGATTGTTCAGTTTGACGGCCACCACGTTCGCCGCCCCCCGTACCAGGGCGCCGCTTATATCAAAATAAAAAGGAGTAAAACCGCTGTTGTCATGAAGGCCTATTTGCACGCCGTTTACCCAGACGGTGGCGGTCTGCATGGCCCCTTCGAACTCAATGAAAACTTTTTGCGCGTTTGCCGGCACGGTAAAGGTCTTCCGGTACCAGCAATCGCCTTGATAATAGTTGATTTCCGAACTCCAGGCGGGAGCGTCGTATGAGGCGGAATGCGGCACGTTTACGCTTTGCCACGAGCCATCGCTGTACGTGCTCGCGGACGGAGTGCCCGTCGGCGTTCCCTGGTAAAATTTCCAGTTCAGATTAAAACCCGCTTTCCGCTTGAGCGCCTGGCCCTGGGATTGGAAGGACAACACACAGCATAGCGAGACGACAAGCGGTAATCCATTCCACCGCGACAATTGAGCAAACATATCGCCACCTTTTTAGGTTCTGTAGGCGACTTATATACGCCTGCCTGCCGTTCTAAGAATGACACCGTCATCCTTATAAGGCCTTTAGGCGCTGCCGCTTCGGCAGGCAGGCGTTTAGCGTAGATAATTACCCGTACAGAACCTTATCCGCCTTCAGGCGGGTTAAAAAAAAATTTTAGTTACCCGGCCACGAACGGCGTTTTTGCCGTTGTTTTCTCTTGCTGAGTCAATAATGGCTCACTTCCCGCGCCAGAAAAATGCGCTGGATAAAAAATAATGCCCTTCTTCGGGTTTTGCACGTGAAATCCTGACGAAATACGCCCCCGGAGAAAGCGGGGCGAGGTCTATCGTTTTTCCGAGCGGGCCCTGAAGCGAAGCCTTTTTTACGCATGACCCGCGAACGTTAAAGATTTCAATGGTTCTGTCAAGGTTTCCTTCGAACACGTTCAACAATCGCCCCGTTGGGCGGACCGCTATATTGACCTGCGGTTTGTACGCGGCGGTGACGGTCACATCCGAATGGGGCATGGTCAGGACCGAGGAAGCGGCGCCCATGCTGTCTATGGCCGGGGCGCCTGAGTCGATTACCCACGTGTCAAACGACTGGCCGGCCGGCGGCATCAGCGCGGTAATGGAAACCGCTGTGCCCGGGATGTACGGGCCGCTCCCGGCGCCGCCATTTACGGTGAGCGTAAACGCCGTATCGTTGCTCCAGGCATGCACGCGTATCCAGTCGATGCGGTAATTGATAGGAAACACGGTGCCCGAAGGGTCTCCACCGTTCGTGCCGCCTATGGCCTGATTAATGAGCATGTATCCTGGTTGACGGAAAGGATTTTCTCCATTCGGGCCGGTACCGTCGGCGTTTGCCAGGGGGTAGTGGTTGATAAGCGTTCCGTCAAGCGACAGGTCGATTTTCGTGGAGTCCCACACCCAGGTCCAGACATGGAAATTATCGGCCCACGTGCTTCCTCCCAGAGAGGCGACGGTCCTGGTCAGGGACTGCCATTTCCCGTTGCCGTCCATGACGTTAAAGAGGCATTTACCCTGGTAGAATTCCATCATGTCAATTTCCCCGCCTTTCGGCCATCCCCCGGCATTCGGCAACCACCACCATGCCGGCCAGCTGCCCAGCCGTACGTCGATCTGCGCCCTCATTTCGAATTTCCCGTAAAGCCAGGATTTCCTGCCCATGGTCCTGCGGCTGGCCGATGAATATTCATGCCCGTTGTAGTTGTCGCGCAGCGCCTGGATGAGAAGGTCGCCGCTATCGATGCGGGAGTTTTCGGGCCGGTTGGTGTAGTTTTCCAACTCCTGATTCCTTATGCTGTAACCGATTTCATAGCCCCACACGGAAGTGTCGACCGCGGGACCGTTGAATTCATCGCTCCAGGAAAATTTCCAGCCACCAATGACGGCCGAAAAAGAGGCATGCATGCAAATAACTACGATAAGGAAGGAATGGGAATCGAGACGCTTGAAAATCGAGGTGGTCCGCATGGATATTAATATACTTAAAAATAAGGCATTTATTAATAATTAGGAGGCAAAAATAAACGCTCCAAAATCACGGCACATGCTCAATTTTTCCGGCGCGTTCCGAAGCATTGACGAAGTATATCAAGTTTTCGAGTTCCACTTCCAGATTGACGTCGCTGACCACGCACGCGTCGGTTGTTTTGAGCTGGATCGGCGCGAAATTCAGCACTCCCTTGATCCCCGCTTTTATCATGATGTCAAGCATGAGCTGGGCCGCCACGTCGGGGACGCACAGAATGCCGATTTTGACCTGGTGTTCCTTAACGAACTGCTCCATTTCTCCGACCGGTAATACCGGGACCAACAGCTTGGCATTATATTTTGCCGGATCGATGTCAAATACCGCTATGATTTTTATCCCCTCTTTTTCGAAATTTTTGTATTTCATGAGCGCGGTCCCCAGGCTTCCGCCGCCGACAAGCACGACGCGCTGCACTTCGTTTTTGCCGAGGATATCGTTTAACTTTTCAATGAGGGTAGAAATCTGGTATCCGCCGCGCTTGTTCCCGTGAATACCGAAAATTGAAAAATCCTTCCTGACCTGTGCGGAAGTCACGCCGACGGATTCCGCAAGGTAGTCGGAGAAAATTTTAATAAAACCCAGGCGTTCAAAACGGTAGAGGGCACTTTTATATTGCGATAGTCGTGTGATATAATTTTTCCTTGCAATCATATTTCGCTCCTTTTTTCACAATAACCAGCAGAGTCATTTGATTTAAAATACCATTTTGTAGAATTAAATATTGACTTTTTTAATTAAAACAGGGTATATTTATGAAAGAACAGATACGACATTCTATGTGATTTTTATCACATTAAATTAAATTGAGCAATAATAAAACGCGCATAAGTTCCTGCGGCAAAGGTTTCGTCCGGAAACCAAGGGAACGGGCAAATAGCAAAAAAATCCCGTTTCCGTTTGCAGGAAAGCAGATAGAAACGGGATTTTTTTATTTAAAAAAGGAGTTGCAATCATGGAAAAGCGTATCGGCTTTGTTGGCATTATCATCGAAAACCGCGCGGAACACGCGGACGCGGTCAACCACACACTCTCGGAATTCGGAAAATGCATCGTCGTTCGTACCGGCGTGCCCAACGTCCGCGGAAAATTCTCGGTCATCACGCTGGTTGTCGACGCTACTACCGAGGATGTCGGCGCGCTCACCGGAAAACTCGGAATGATTCCCGGAGTTTCGGTG
>JBAVGL010000530.1:0-3856 GCA_049684795.1 Chitinivibrionales bacterium
GCACAACCCATGATAACGGAAAATGGCTGCTTTTCCCACGAATTTTTAATGATATTAACGACGTATTTTACGGATTTCATCGCTGGTTAGTTGATTTTGTTTCTAATAAAAGGGGTATTTTTCAATATTTGAGAGCCTTTAGAAAAAAATAATTTCAAGTATGGGCGGATTGAAACGTAATTAATGCAATAAGAGACAATAAGGTTTAAACATATTTTTGTTGCAGGGATTATTTTAAAGTCATTCTATTGTTAAGGGAAAGAAGGTCGGGCAATCGCTTCAAATTCTTTTTTGAAGAGGAAAGTCCGGGCACCACAGGACAGGATACCTTGCGATAAGCAAGGGCGCTTCTTTTGTAGGGGGCGACGGAAAGTGCCACAGAGAATATTCCGCCCTGTCTTTTTTTCTTTTTGAAAAAAAAGACGGGGTGAGATGTGAAAAGGCGGGGTAAGAGCCCACCGCGCTTTTGGAAACAAAAGCGGCTGGAAAACCCTTTCTGGTGCAAGACCGTGTAGGAAGGAGTTTTTCCCCAGAATCTCGGGGAAAAAGGAAACTGTCCGTTTTCTATTCCTTCGGGTAGGTCGCTCAATGTCTGCCTGCTTGATAGCAGGCGGGCCAGATAAATGATTGCCTAAAACAGAACCCGGCTTACGGACCTTCTTTCCATTTTTTACCTTCACCCGCGGGTAGCCGTTTGAAATTATTCGTTTCCTTAATGAAGATTGCATGTTTTGTCTTATTAGGGAATGCCGTGTCCGATTTTGCCGATGCCACGGCAACCCTTTCCTCCGCTCCCTCAATAATTGTTTCCCTGTCGTTGAATGGCAATAGAACCACCCAAGAAAGCACCTTACGCATGTACTTGGCCAATTTGGGAATAGATACAGGCGCCCTGTATGATTCGGTCAAAATCGCCGAGGCGAAACGAAAACTGATCATGACTAATTTGTTTTACAAAGTTAATTTTGTCCCCCTTTTCAAAGAAGACGGCGTCCATCTCTATGTTATTATCCAGGAATTGTTCTATTACATTCCCACCGGTACTCTTGAATATTATGAAACTACGGATGAAAAGGAATCATGGCTTCGGCTTTGCGTGGGGTTGACAAAACTTAATTTTCGCGGTAGAATGGAAACGCTGAGCATCGGGGTGTCCGGCTGGAGGGACAGGTCTTTGAGCTTTGCATGGAGTAAACCGCTCCTTCCATCAACCTATTATCTGGGCGTCGCCGCCGGCGTCCGGTTTTACCCTGAGTTGAATTATCCCCGCACACGGTTTGTGGAAAGCAACAGGCTGTTTGCGGGTAAAGACATTACCCTGCATTCCAAAGCATATATCGGCATCGTCCCCACCTATTCAAGGATAGACACATTATGCGCTCCGAATAGGTTTGTCAAGGAAATCAAGGAAGCTGACGTTTCACTCGGATGGACAACCGACTATAGAAATAACAACTTCGATCCGGTCGCGGGATGGTATTTCTGGAATGAAGCGCTGACTAACTGCCTCTATTCCACCGATGAGAATAAATTTGGACAATACAGCGCCGATTTCCGGTTCTATATCCCGGGATTCTTTAACCGTAATCATGTCGCATGCCGATTGCTGGGTTGTTTCAGGACAAATGACGCGGGTCCCTACCGGCGTCTTTATGCGGGCGGTGAAGGGTCCGTGCGTGGTTTCCCGGACGATTACCTGGGAATGACCGGTGAAATGAATAACAGCCTTATTGTGTCAACTGAATACCGGTTTCCAATCGTGACACTGCCTGAAATAGACGTATTTTCGCTGTTTTCTATTTCCGATCGGTTTCCCGAACTGAAAGGAATGTACTATCAAATCGACGGTGCGCTTATTGCTGACGCCGGCGATTTATGGGAGCATTTTACGCAACCTTCACAAATACGACAAAATGGGGCGGGATTCGGCGCCGGCATTAAACTATTGGCGCCGACGCTGAGGCGAAGCGTTTGTTTTGATGTTGTCAGTCCGGTGACAAAGGACCCGTCATCCGGAAAAACGGCCATGTTCTCTCCCGAATGCCGTTTGTATCTTGACGCGTACTATTAGTGCCTCTTGGCTTTTGGGCAACAATTTATTGGTGACTGAAAGCTTAGAGGCACTTACCTGCCTTTAAGCAGGTTGGAACCTCTTGGCTTTTGGGCAACAATTTATTGGTGACTGAAAGCTTAGAGGTTGGTCCCTCATCTGAATGTAATTTTCGTTACATTGGTCAGCTCGGCGCTGAAATTGCCACGGTTTGATCTGCCCATGATGGTTGCATTTACAGATACGAATGTTTGCGGCCTGTTGTCATGCGTTTTATCACGCGGGGCCATGCGGGTCCCGTCTTTAAGGAATACATCCGCCACATAACATACTTCACCGTTGATCGTGCGCGTTTCGTCGGGAAATAATGTTATGGATTCAAAGGATTCAAGCGGGACATTATGGATTGCGCCGCCCGTGATCACGGTGATCGTTCCCGGACCGGAAACATGCATGGCGGTGACCAGCGTTTGCGTATTGCTGAGGTCGACGACGGTCCCTATTACGTCACAGGCGGCAAAACCCGCCACAACAATAAGCGCAACCGCTATTTTGACCCAGATTTGCGGGATCGTCATGAAGCGCTCTGATGTATTTTAAGAAAATCGCTTTCGCTGTCATACGTTTTTATCAGGCGACTGATTCCCACCATTTCAAGCACCCTTCGCACCTGACTGTCCTGTGCGATAATATATACCGAGCCTTTGTTTTCCTGCACGTCGCACAGGCAATGAATAAAAATGCTTATACCTGCACTGTCAAGATACGTCGTTTTCTCAAGATTGAAAACAAAGTGATGATTTCCTGACTTAATGGCATTAAAAATGTCTTCATCCAGCTTTTTCGTGTTTGACTCCGTATCAATATTGCCCATTATGCGGATCATCTTGAACGTTCCCTTGTCTTCAATTTCATACTTCATGGGCCGGTTCCTTTCGATTTTAAACCCTGGTCGGTCTTTGGGTTAATTATCCACTTTTGCCTGTTTCATGTCAACAATCTAATTCAGTGATTTCTCGGTCGAAAATAAGGTGAATATTGCCAAGGCTGTCTTCAATAAACGACTCGCTTAAGCGCCATCCTCCTCGAATCATCTCGGCAGTGATCGAATCAACTTCATTAAACACCGTTTTTGCATCACGTTTCAGCCCGACCTTGATAATCCGTTCGGTATTTTTCCTCATGGCGAAACCTACCAGTTGTTTTCGTTATTGGCCGGCAAATACCCCGGCAATTTACCGAAGGCCTCATAAAGTCCCCCTGTTAAAAACCGCGCATCGGTCGTCCCCTTGCTCTTATCAAAACCGGTCACTTCAACGCGCCATACGTTTTCTGCGGAGGAAACATCCCAAAGTTCAGCGTCCAGATGCAAGTTTCTTTGGGAATTTCCATCGAAACTTCTGATGGTGACCGCATATAAGACACGCACAAACAATACATACGGCGCGTCCATGGCTTTCCAGATCGAGTCGCTGGTTTGGGCCTTCACGACTTCGCCTTTGTAAAGCGACTGGTAAAAGCGGCCAAGAGAAAGCGAGTCATGCGCGGAAAGATATTTTTGTTCAAAAACGTCCATCGTTGAAAAATGCAGGTCATTACGGACTTTTTGCAGGATTTTAATTTGCTGCCGTGGAGAAAAATACGAAGCGGTATCGTGCCCGTTCCGGGTAAGCACGGGAAAAACCAATAAGGTTTGCCCCGACAGCGTTGCGCCGTTAAAATGCCGCTCGCAATAAGCAATTTTTGCCGTATACTGCGTGGAAGCGGTTTGCCTGGTGGCATACGGGGCGCAGTTGAGAAATACTG
>JBAVGL010000531.1:0-3510 GCA_049684795.1 Chitinivibrionales bacterium
GGCGGGCGTGGTTGTCCCTGAACCCGGCTTGTCTGTTTTCGGCTTTCGCCAGACGCCGGGATGATTAATGTCATGCCATTTGTCGGCCATATTTTACGCTCTTGAATGTTTCATCAAAAAGAAAAAATCAGGGATACTATAATAATCTATTTTCGTGAAAAATAAATACATGTGACGCCAAAGAACCATCTATTCCTTTGTTTTTATTGAAAAAAAACCGTATATTATCTCCTTAAAACAGGCGGAAATAATCGACCGGAAAAATTTGGTTCGGAAAAGGATTTGATAATGAGAAAAATTAAAGTAAGCCGGGGATTTTTAGCGGTTTGTTTTTTAAGCGCCGTATGCATCAGCCCGCCGCTTTACGCGCAAATAAAAATCTCGTGCGTCGGCAACAGCATCACCTGCTGCTACAATTACCCGGAAGGGCTCCATACGATGCTGGCCAATAACGGGATCAGCAATACCGTTGAGAACGAAGGCGTTTCAACGACCACGATGCTGAAGCCCGCGTACAGCAATTGCAGCTACTGGACAAATGGGAAATTGCCCCAGATGTTCCAGTTCAAGCCCGACGTCATCACCATCATGCTCGGCACGAACGACGCGAAGCAGGGCACGCAAATCGGAACGGGGTGCAACAGTCCCGCGTGCATCAATAACTGGCAAAACAAGGCGCAATTCACCCCGGCCTATAACGCCATGATCGACACGATTTATTCGACGCTCGGATATAAACCCAAGATTTTCTGCGTATTTCCCCCACCCGCCGCGCCGAACAACGTCATCTGCGACGCCGAAACGTCCTTCACAAAAGAGATGATTCCCATGATACAGCAGGTGGCGGCCGGCAGGGGCCTGCCCACCATCAACTGCCATCTTTCCAGCTATTCCGCGAACCCCGGCTCGTCGGACGGAATCCATCCGACGGCGATCGGGGTTGATTCCCTGGTGCATTGGTTTTATATGGGAATTACGGCCATACGGATGATTCCGTATCCCGCCGCGCTGGGCCTTACCGTTCGCCGGGGGCAAACCGACACGGCCGGCACAACCACGATTGATTCCATTTCAAATGCGTCAATTACCGCAACCGTGCTTGATTCGATAAGCGTTTCCCATAAAGCAACATGGCTGCAATGCAAGGTTATCGGGCCTAAAGGGAATAAGCAGAAGGTTTCCAATTCCCTGATGCTGTCCATGCTGCCGGCTGCCGCGGGCACTTATTACGACACGGTGACGATTTCGGCCGCGAACGCCAATCCCGCGTCGATTCAATATATCGTGACCCTTACATTGCAACCTTCAGTTGATGTCAAAGGCGCGGCCTACGCATCTTCCGGGCTTGCTCCCGACGTCAGGTTTTTAAAATCAAACGAAATACTGGTAACGATTTCTAGTCCGGGCCGTCATGCTATTTCTCTTATCACCACAAACGGTAGAGTGGCCGCTATTTCGACTTTAAACGGCGCGGGGTCCGCCGTGTTGCAGGCGCCCGCGGGGCCTTCCGCGGTTTATATCGTTCGAGTGAAATCCGGCGGCATGAGTGACATTGACAAAATAGTGGTCAACGCTGGAAAGTAAATCCGGCCCAACTTCAAACTTTTCGACGGCCCCATCGATAACTTAAGAGTTTATATTCCATGCATGCGCTTTCAAGCAATTTATTGAGAAATTAATGGAAAGAAGCCGATATTTTTATTGATATTACTAAACATTATTTTTCGTAATATCAATAATATCAGTTGATTATATTAATTTCCGGCAAATTATTTAAAAAAACAGCTAAACAATTTTTTGACAAGTTACCTTTTTTTTATTATGTTATAATACATTCCATATTTGGATTAACCAGACTAAACTAAAATGAATATTCTGTCATGGCTACGGCGGGTTAAAAGCGAAGGAAAATTTAAAGGAGAAAATTTATTTATTGTTGCCGGTATTTCCGCCTTTTTATCTCTAGAAAAAGAGAAATTGTTGATTTAAAAAGGTAATTTAATCGCTTTAATATTTGTAAGGAGGTCGGCTATGAAACGATGGGGTATGATTTTGTCCGTATTGTGTTTTTCGTTATCCGTAAATGCGGCGCTCACCCTTACGGAAGTGCGTACCGCTTCCAACAATGTCATTGCGGTTTATTTCATGAGCAATACCGTCAATGTAAGCGAGGTCAATACCACTGCCTCTCAATGGACTGTCAACGGCCAGGCGGTGAGCGCGATCAACAAGTATGTCATGCAGTCCAACGGGACCGGGGCCGAACACCATATCTATCTTACCGTACCGACGCTCGTCAACGGAACGACCTATTCGATTCAGACGCCAAACGGGAACACCACCATGGTTTTCGACGACCACAAGATTTTTTGCGAATCGATTAAAACCAACCAGTCCGCCTACAGCGCTCTTTGCAAGAGCAATTATGCAAATTTCGCCATTTGGCTCGGTGACGGCGGCGTCAATCAGATAAGCGGGACGCTTCCGACCTATGAGGTATTCGAGACTTTTACCAATAAGGTAGTTGCAACGGGTACGCTTACCCAAGTCAATACCGCGGCGGACGCCACTTCGGGCGATTTTGTCTACCGCATCAATTTATCCGCGGTTCCCGAAGGCGGTCCCTATAAAATCGCCGTCAAAGGATACGGATGTTCGTATCCGTTCGGGGTGGGGGGAGACTTCTCCAGGCGGCTTTCCTATACCATCATGCGCGGCCAATATTACCAGCGGTGCGGATGTCCGATACATGCGCCCTATGGGTGGGACATCCGGACGAACCCATGCCATACGCTTATTTACAATACCAATTCTCCGGATGCTGAAAACCTCCCCGCCAATACTCCCACCGGAAATGAGCCGACTTTGTTTGTTGTGGGCGGATACCACGATGCCGGCGATACGGATCGCAGGCATTATCATATTGAAAATCCAGTCGTAAATCTGATGATTTACGAGGCCTTCCCTGAAATGTTCACCGATGGCCAGTTCGACATACCGGACAAGTTCGACGCTAAATACAATATCCTCGGGAATGGCAACGGAGTCCCGGACATCATCGACGAGGCGGCATGGGGAACCCTGGTTTGGGAGAAGCTTCAGAAGAGTGACGGCAGTATATACTATGGCACCAACTGCAACGGGTATGCGGATGCGGCACCATACGACATAGCGGATCATAAAGTGTACGGAACTATGGCGGCCAACGACATGGGCCCCGCGGTAGCGGCAGGGCTGTTTCTGCACCTTGCGCGGCTTCTCAAGCCGTATAATGCAGCGCGCGCCGACACGCTCGCTCAGGAGTCCCTGCTCAGCTATAATTACATAAAAGGCAAGACCTGGGCCGATCCGGAAAAGCTGTACTACTACATCCAGAAATATCTCTACGACGGCGATACGGCCGCTCATGCGCAGGTCAAATTGCTTGCGAGCACCGTGGACAATTATAAGAGCAATGCGTTCCAGGTGCCGGGATATTCGATCAACAACAGCGCTTTCGATAATCCGGGT
>JBAVGL010000532.1:0-1858 GCA_049684795.1 Chitinivibrionales bacterium
GGAATTATGTATGTGTTTGAAGAGGGGCCTGAAAAATCGGCGCTATCCGATATTTGCAACGTGTCATTTTTAAAATTAAACGACCAATTGAATCCGGGTTCGAATCTAATTGTTCGTATTATTGCATTATTGACGTCAAGGGAGCATGTGCTCATCCCGCTACCGTTAAATCGAACGGTATCGGAAGGCGTTGGTAAAACCGCGGGGATCCAGTTCGCAGTAGTGCTCCACTTGCCGTCGCCACTGCCGTTTGTCCAAATTTTAGTGTTGGGATAAAGGAACGTCCACCCGGTATTTGTTGAAATATCATGGCTGTTTGTCGCGGACGCGGACGCGGCATTTGCGGTGGAAAAATTGATTTTAGCATAATCGGCGCTGATGCTATGCCCATTTAAGGCCGTAACGGTCCAGGGATTGGCAGGATTCAGATTAATGGAATCATTTGCGTGGCCATTAAGCGAAATATTCCCATTCATCGTTATTATATGAGAATTATCAAGATTCGCAAAACTAGTTAAGGCTGATGTTGTATTTGAAACGTTGAAATTTCCGGTCGTTATCGTATCTACTTTTCCATTAATATTGTATGTTCCCGCGGTTTGCAGAAAGGACAGGCACGTGAGAGAATCCATTTGAAGAAGCGTACTTGTGCCGCTATGGATGATATTTGGAAAGCAATTATGTTTCTTCGGCGTAAATGTCTGGTTTCCGGAGGCGGCACAAAAATCAAGGATACCTGTTCCTGCCGTTATAATGGACAGGCCGGTCAAATTTGCGGTGCCTCCCGCAAATTTAAGCGTTGAGTTGGTCCCCATATTCAGGCCGCCGCCGCTGGCCGTTAGTCCTATTGCAACACTGTCGGTCAGGTTTGATCCAAGGTTTAATGTGCCACCATACAAACCCAGGGCAAGGACTTTGAATCCATACGTCTGCACCGTTGTCGTGCCGGGCGCCCTCTGATCGATGAAATCGAAGACCGCGCCCGGTTTTGGAGTAAACGCTTGTACGGTCCCGATAAAGTCAATGGACGCACTGCCAGGCGTAACCGATGAGAAGGTTGACAAATCGAGATCACCTGCCGTCATAATCGTGGCGTTATTCAGGTTGATTGAACCAGTACCGGTAATCGTTATTATACTGTCGAAAACCGCTGACGATCCGAAATCGAAACTCGCACCCGCGGAAACGGAAATTGTGTCTATTTTTATACCGAAAGTATTATTTATCGTAACAGCGCCTGATCCCGTATTGATGGACAACTTGGAGGACTTAAGGTTTGTGTTTCCTACGTCTACCGATAATGCACCGGTCCCGGTTTGAATTATCTTCGGAAGAACGCAAATTGGCGAAATCGAGGGAGGCGGTATAAGTGAATGAGCGGAGGAGCCGATAAATTCGAGCGCCCCTGTTCCCGGATTGATGTTGTTGCCCGGCATCATTGAAAAATTCGCCCAATCGGTTAATTGCAGCGTATGTGATAAAAATTTGAGTACGCCCGTGTAAAGGGAATTAAACCGTATTGCCGCTATGGAGGCATTTACATTAAGGCTACAGGGAAATATGTTGGCATTGTTAAAAATGACCGTGTCAGTTGTTCCGGGCACTCCTGGCGGCGCCCAGTTTCCCGTGGTGTTCCACATTCCATCATTGCTACCATTATTCCAGATTTTTGTCGTGTTGAGTCCGGCGCAGGTCAACACCACGTCGTTGCCCGTGCCGCCAACGTAACTTACCGTGAATTTATACGACGACCCGCCATAGGGCGCAATTATCACATTGCCTTCTGCAATACCATTGAATGTGTCGCCAATGGGAGAAGTCCCGTGAATAATTGTATAGGCGTCGTTAATCGCGGGGG
>JBAVGL010000533.1:0-2588 GCA_049684795.1 Chitinivibrionales bacterium
GAGGAATTCACTGGTATTGTCTTTGCAGGAGAACGCACAGCTCTCGGATGGGATTAAAACCGGGGCCTTTTTCCTTTTATATAACGCTAAACGCTATGCGGACGTGTTATCCGCAAAACAAGCGGCATTTTTTGCGCTCCAGGCTTTTTCAGACAAGCTTAACGAACAGGGGGCGGGCAAGTGAAGGTGTATAAAACGGTGCTATGGGTTTTGGCTTCAGTATTCATTGTCGTTTCACAAGAAACGCCTCCATCCAGTAATGACCAAACGATTGATGATGACGATAAAGTGTCCTCTCGGATTAACGACATGATAACCGGCGTGGATGATGCTCAAAAAGGCATGAGCGCTGTGTCAACGGGGAAACAAGCGGTTGATCTTGCTAAAAATTTAAAAAATCTAAATTTGAAGCAGATAAAAGATGATGCGGCAAATGCCCTTAAAAACACCGTGGTCCAATATAAAAACTCGAAGCAATCGTTTATTCAACTTATGGATAGCGTAACAACCAAAATAACGCGAGTTCTTGACCAAGCGAGTCAAAGAGTTAACATGTGGAGAACAACCGAGCCGACTCTTATTGCGTTCGGTGACGGTATGAAACAAATGGCGGACAATACGGTTAAAGTGTTCTCAGAATTTGAGCCGAAAGACCTTTTGGATATTGACCGAAAATGGGATCGAAAAATGGAAGGGCAACTCGCAAACGACCAGAAATTCGTTGTTGGGATGATCTATTTCCTTAACACCACCGCGGCCTTAAAATCAAGAGATGCCTTTAACAGCATTTTCTTGGATGATGGGCTTCAAAATCAAATGACGAGTACCACTCTTGGGGTTCAAGCTTCAGTCATTCAAATGACTGTTCCTATACATACCTACCGACAAATTCCTTCAGCCGCCATGCACCGCGCAAGCGAAGCAATTGAGGTTTGCGGGACCATCTGCGCACAGTCGCATGATGTATCCGGTTCAGACCCTTCAATGTCCAATGAGCAGGCGGACTTCAATAAAATCCAGCAAACGCTTGTTGACCCGAAACAAACCTATGAGGATGCACAGGAGCTTAGTGCCATGATAGCCCTGAAACGGCAGACGGTTTCAACGCAGACCACACAGCTTCAACAAACACTATCAATGCTACAGGCGGATATAGCCCGTATGTATCTCAACGACCAGGAAAAAATTTCGATGCAAACCGAACAGGTAACGAATTCTCTTAAGGTCCTTAGCGGCGGGGCTCCTTTTCCTTCAATTGATGATGCTCTGAAAGGATCAAATTAAGTGGACCCCTCAGCGCTTCTAAACCATTTAGCTTCATTTGAAAGCCTTATATCGCTTTCACCGGACCAACTCATGGCCGCCATTTCAAAGTATGTTGACATATTGACATCCGTAGGTAAATACATAATATTTCTGCTATTCATAATTCACTTGACACGAAAGCTCGTTACGGGATCGATCAATGAATTTAAAAGAACGCTTCTTCCCGATATTTATACCCTGGCTTTAATCATGGTGATTTTCGGCAATTCCCTTGTCTATACGCTACTTTGCAAAATGATGATCGGAGTATTCAATATTTTCGGGGACAATTTATTCAAGCCGGAGATCATGCAGTTCAAAGGAAGTTTTCGGGCATTCATCGATACGTTAGCCGAACAATCAAAGCAGGGCGTGGATTTTTTCAATATTAAAGCGGCCGCATCATCGGTTTTAACCCTGTTTTTAAGCCTGTCCATTTCTCTGCTTCTGATAACATATTACGTTTTCGTTTCATTTGGCATGTTTTTCCTGTTGGTTTTCCTCGGGGTTGGTCCGGCAATAGCCGGGTTTTATTTCTTTTTTAAAAAGCCGTTTTTTAATTGGCTCTACGGAATATTCGCCTGCATTTTATTTCCGGTTACCTCATCAGTAGGAATAATGATCGTAAATCAGGCGGGGCTAATTACTGGTATGCAAAATCATTTGATTGCCGGGAGCCTTATAACCTGTCTTTTGCAAATAATTCTTGCTGTTTGTTTCATGCAGTTGGTAATAATCACGCATTCCGCGATATTCGGCGTTGAATTTTTCAACGTTCCCGTGAAAATAATCACGTTCGTACAAGCCGCATTTGGTCTTGTGCATTCGACCTGGCTTAATATTGGTCTCATGGTAGCAACAAAGAAGAGAGGGTAATCTTTATGGATCCGGTACAAAACTTGATAAATTCCGTTTTCGGCAGTTCGCTATGGAACGCGACATCGCTTTTGGACAAAATAGGAGATAATAGCGCGTTACCGACGATGGTGAATATCGGTTATGCATTTGCGGCACTCATGCTCATTATTCAATTGGTGATTACGGTGTTAAATATTTCCAAGGACCAAAACGTCTGGGAAAATATTGGTCCGCTTATTTATCGAACGGTAATTATTGCGGCACTCATATCAATACCCCTCTATTCACTTCTTTTTCGCTATACTTTGGCGGGAACAACGAATGCCGTGGCAAACGCCATATTTTCCGATTATGCAAAGGATTTTCTGTCCTCGTGGCAAAATGTCTTTAAAGCCGGGGGCAGTATGCCTTCGACTCCTTGGGAC
>JBAVGL010000534.1:0-5102 GCA_049684795.1 Chitinivibrionales bacterium
GGCTATTCGGGACCTGGAACAAAAAGCAGGCCGGCGACTTTGAAAAGCACTTGAATGAAACCAGAAAGATCGAACCGGAGTTGTGGCAGTGAACGGCATTCTCCTGGATACATCCGCCTATTCCGACATGGCGAGGGGAAACAAGGAAGTTTTCGATGCCATACAAACAGCCGAAAATATCGGTGTAAATCCCATTATTATCGGTGAATTGCTTTCGGGTTTCGCAAAGGGAATCCATGAATTACAGAACATCAAACATCTTGAGAGGTTCCTGGATTCACCACGGTGCGTAGTATTGCCTATAATCAAGGAATCGGCTCAGCGTTATGCGTATATTCATGCCGCTCTTCGCAAAGCAGGCACACCAATTCCCGTGAGCGACCTTTGGATTGCGGCAACCGCCATGGAACACGGACTTACCGTAGTCACCCTCGATAAGCATTTTTCTCGTATACCACAAATTTTATGCCGTCTGTGCGATGGATAATATTGCGGAATCGAAAAGATTATGTTTAACAAACATTATGCTTGTCAAACATAGTAAACACTCGTGAATAAAACGGAATCGATTATCTCTTTTTTCCCTTTATAACCCGCGCGATTTCCCTCATGACCGAAAGCCCGTTTTTCCGGCGGAGAAGGTTGCCGGTGACGATGATATCGGCCCCGGCGCGAAGCTTCGCGCTTGCGGTTTTCGCGTCACGGATGCCGCCGCCCACGATTACCGGGATGTCAACATACGAACGGACCAGCTTTATCATGTCGTCGGGCACCGGCTGCGGCGCGCCGCTGCCCGCTTCGAGGTAGACCATGCTCATGCCCATGTACTGCGCGGCAAGCGCGTGCGCGGCCGCGATCATGGGCTTGTTGCGCGGAAGCGGCCGGGTATTGCTCATGAATTCCACCGAGGTGACGCTTCCAGACTCCACGAGCATGTAGGCGGTGGAAATGGGTTCGATGCCGTATTCCCTGATGAGCGGCGCGGCCTTGACATGCTCTCCGATGAGGTTGACGGGGTTTCGACCCGAAATGAGCGAAAGGAACAGAATTGCGTCGGCGTGCCGCGACAATTGCGTTGAATCGCCCGGAAAAAGAATGACCGGAAGCGACGTTTTATTCTTGATTGATTGCACGAAATCGTCGAAGTGGTCGGTATGCAACAGGCTGCCGCCCACGAGCAGCGCGTCCGCGCCCGCGCTCTGCGCCTGACAGGCGATATCGGCGGCCTGCTTCGGCAGAAAATCGTCGGGGTCCAGCAGGACCCAATATGCCGGACGGCCCGATGCCGCCCGTTTTTGAATCGCGGTAAATACTTTTTTTGCGCTCATTTATGCTCCGGCCAGTTTCAGCATTGCTTGCTTCGCGGTCTGGAGCGCATCGTCAAGCTTGTCGGGGTTTTTGCAACCCGCCTGGGCCCGCGCCGGGTTCCCGCCTCCGCTGCCTCCGGCCTTGGAAGCGGCCTCCTTTACGAGGACGCCGCAATTGACGCCCGCCCTTATCGCGGTCTGGCCGGCAGCGGCGAAAAGCTGCGCCCTGCCGTCGACGACCGCGCCGAGCACGATGACGGTGCTTAAAAAATCAGGTAAGCGCAATTTGTCGGAAAGGCCGTCGCCGAGGAGCGAAAAGGAGTCTTTCGAAATGTCATTGAGATTCTTGACAACATACGATATTTTGCCCGCGTTTTTCCGCGCTTCATCGAGGATCGCGGAGATCCGGGCGGCCACCTGTTGCTGCGAAAGGCCGGCGATGGTCGTCTCCAGTTTTTTATTATTTTCAAGCAGTGCCTCGACTTTCTTCACCAATGCCGGCGCCGAAACCTTGAACATTCCCGAAAGATGTTCGACAATGTCCTCGTTTTCGTGGAACGCTTTGAGGGAATTCATGCCGGTTATGGCCTCGATGCGGCGCACACCGGCGGAAATGCTGCTTTCGGAGGTAATATGAAACAGGCCGATCTGCCCTGTCGAGGACGCGTGCGTGCCGCCGCAGAGCTCCTTACTTACCGGCCCCATGGTGACAACCCGCACCGTATCGCCGTATTTTTCGCCAAACAACGCCATGGCCCCAGTTGCTTTTGCTTTGTCAATGTCTTCGATGGTGGTGACGATGGGCAGATCCGCGAGGACCCATTCGTTGACCTGCCGCTCGATCTTGAGGACTTCTTCTTTGGAAAGGGCCTTGAAATGCGTGAAATCGAACCGGAGCGACAGCGCGTCCACGCGCGAGCCCGACTGCTGCACATGTTCCCCGGCGATTTTACGCAAGGCGGCCTGGACCAGGTGCGTGGCCGAATGGTTCCTGCGGATTGCCCGGCGCTCTTCGGTCTGGATACGCGCGAAAAACGGGGAGGAAAATTCCTCTTTTGAAAGCGCTTGCGGGGAGGTGGCCTTATGGACTATGGTATCGTTCCATTTGAAGGTGTCGGTGACATTCAGTTCGATCCCTTTTACGGAAATGAGCATGCCGCGGTCGCCCACCTGACCGCCGGATTCCGCGTAGAACGGCGTTTTGTCGGTAACAAAGAGGTATTCACAGAAAGGTCCGGCCTTGGGAGGAGGCGGAACTTCCTTGTACCGGCAAAGATTGATCGCCGTTTTTTCCAGGTCATACCCCACGAATTCGGTGCCCGAGACCGGACGGACTTCCGTCCATCCTTCGGAAGATAATAACGTGTCAGCGCCTTTTTTCGTGGCCTCGCGGCCGCGCTCCTTCTGCCGATCCATGAGGCCGGCATAGGCCGCCTCGTCGATGGCGAAGTCTTTTTCCTGCGCCATGAGGCGGGTGAGGTCCATGGGAAAACCATACGTGTCGTACAAAACGAAAACATCGCTTCCAGATAAAATTTTATTTCCGGTTTTCGCGCTCGCTTCGAGCATTTCCGAGAATTTCTCGATCCCCTGTTCGAGGGTCTGGCCGAAACGCTCTTCCTCGCTCTGAATGACCTGACGGCAATAATCCTTGCGTTTGCCTATTTCCGGGAAGGCTGATCCCATTATGTCAATTATCACGGGAACAAGGTCGTACAAAAACGGCCCGGAAAAACCGAGTTCGCGGCCGAAACGGTAGGCCCGGCGCAAAAGCCTCCGCAATACGTATCCGCGGCCTTCGTTGGACGGGAACGCGCCGTCGGTGATCGCAAAGACGAGCGCCCTGATATGGTCGGCGATGACGCGAAACGGCGTGCCTTCGGGACCGGAAGAATACACCCGACGGCTTTTCGATTCCAGCGCCGCGATGATCGGCCTGAAAAGATCGGTGTCATAATTCGACCCGACGTTCTGGATGACCGCCACGATCCGCTCGAAGCCCATGCCCGTGTCGATGTTTTTGCTGGGCAGTTCGGTGAGTTTCGCGTCCGCGGCTCGGTTGTACTGCATGAACACGAGGTTCCATAATTCGATGTAGCGCCCGCAGGCGTCGGCATTGACGGCGCAGGTGTGCCCGGGCGATTTTTCGTTGATGCACCGGCCGGGCCCCATGTCCATGTGTATTTCGGAACACGGCCCGCACGGGCCGGTCTCGCCCATTTCCCAGAAATTGGCCTTTTCGCCGAATTTTGCGATATGGTCGCGATTGATATCGGTGCCGGTTTTCCAGATTTCGCCGGCCTCGTCGTCGTTATTGTAAATCGTGGCGTAGAGCTTGTCCTTAGGCAGGCCCCATACCGACGTCAGCAGTTCCCACGCCCAGGCAATGGCGTCTTTTTTGTAGTAATCGCCGAACGACCAGTTGCCGAGCATTTCGAAAAACGTATGGTGGTGATGGTCCCTGCCGACCTCCTCGAGGTCGTTGTGCTTGCCCGATACGCGCATGCACTTCTGAGAGTTGGCCACGCGTTTGAGGCCATCCCTGTTATCGCCGAGCAGAATGGTCTTGAACTGGTTCATTCCCGCGTTGGTAAAAAGAAGCGTAGGGTCGTTCTGCGGAATGACCGGCGAGCTGGGCACGAATATATGGCCCTTGCTTTTGAAGAAATCGATGAATTCCTGCCGTATGGCGGCTGAAGGTTTTGCCATGCTACTTTTCTTCGTTTTCGACGCTTGCGCCGCTTGAAGGAATTTTTTTGATTGTTTTGAGCTTTTCCTTGAGCAGCGATTCGATCTTCTGCATCACCGCCGGGTTCTGTTCCAGGTATTCCTTGGCTTTTTCCCGGCCTTGACCGATGCGTTCGCCCTCGAAGGAAAACCACGCGCCGCTTTTCTCGACCACGTTATGCTCGGCGGCAAGGTCGATGATGTCGCCGGAAAGCGAGATCCCTTTACCATAGAGAATATCGAATTCGGCCTCCTTGAAGGGCGGGGCGACCTTGTTTTTGACCACCTTGGCCTTGGTCCTGTTGCCGATGACGTTGTCGCCGTCCTTGATGGCCGCGATCCTACGAACGTCGATGCGAACCGACGCGTAGAATTTGAGCGCGTTGCCGCCCGTGGTGGTTTCGGGGTTCCCGAACATGACCCCGATTTTCATGCGGAGCTGGTTGATGAAAATGAGGCAGGTCTTGGATTTGGAAATGATTCCCGTAAGCTTGCGCAATGCCTGCGACATGAGGCGGGCCTGCAGCCCCATGTGCGAATCGCCCATGTCGCCCTCGATCTCCGCGGCGGGAACGAGCGCAGCCACGCTGTCGATGACGATGATGTCAACGGCGCTACTGCGGATGAGCGTGTCGGCGATTTCCAGCGCCTGCTCCCCCGTGTCGGGCTGCGACACGAGAAGGTTGTCGATATCCACGCCGAGATTCCTGGCGTAATTGGCGTCGAAGGCGTATTCGGCGTCGATGAGCACCGCTATGCCCCCCGCTTTCTGAGCGTTTGCGATAGCATGCAGCGCGAGCGTTGTTTTTCCGGATGATTCCGGGCCGTATATTTCGATGACGCGCCCCTTGGGCAGTCCGCCCACGCCGAGCGCCGTGTCAAGCGACAGGGAACCGGTGGAGATCACCGGAATATCGGTAAGCAGCGAATCGACGCCTAGGCGCATGATGGAGCCTTTTCCGTGTTGTTTTTCGATCTGGCCCACCGCTTGTTCAACGGCCGCCAGCCTGCTTTTTTGTTCAGCGTCAACTTCCGGTTTTTTTGCCATAGTAATACTCCTTAAATGGA
>JBAVGL010000535.1:0-1912 GCA_049684795.1 Chitinivibrionales bacterium
CGATGATGCCGGCCGTGTCAACCGCGCTGCTGTTTACTCCGTTGTTTTTATCATAGGTAGCGTCCGTGCAATTAAGGTTAAGGTGCCAGACGGCCGAAAAACCCGCGGCCGTATCGAACACCGCCGCACTGTTGGAAATTGCCGCGGCTTGCGGATTTCCCCAATACATCGTGATATAATGGGCGCTGTCGTTTCCATACACCGTATCAACCTTCACCCAAACCTCGGCCTTTTGCGCTGCGGGGTCAAACCGTTCAATCTCGTAGGACTGCGGCGTGCCGTCGGGCTTGGCAAAGCGAAGATCCGCTCCGTTGTCCTGGAATTGGGTAAAATCAAAATTACTTTGTGTCAAGCGAACGAGGATCGGGAAGTTTGGCACCGGCCTCATTGTGGCTGCGCCGGATGCGGTGGTGTTCAGGAAAAGCCTTTTCGAATGGCTCCAGCTTGGAAAAGGGATATGCGTCGTGGCGCCCGCGGCAACCTTAATGCCGGCAATCTTTAGAGGGGAATATAATGTATCCGGCGAGGCGACAATGATGGTGTAGGTTCCCGCAGGAATGTTCGGTACGGAAAAATATCCGCCGGAATTCAGCATTGTGATTCGTTCCAACCCATACACCCGGCAATAAAGTGGCATGGCGGAAGATTGTGGTTGCGTCACGGTCCCGTCGATGGAAGCGCATGGTCTTAGAGTATCGGATAAGAAAAGCGGTCCGTTGCTTTCCATCTCAACGGTTGTTTTAAAAAGCACGGCGGAGCTTCTTTGGTCATTGACCTCAATGCAATATTCACCGGTATCGATACTATCGATGGTAAACCGGCCCACGCTGTCGGTTATTGTTTCGGAGGGGCTGGCCTGACTTTTATTGCCTTGCATCGAATCAAGGGATGTCAGGTAATCGCTGCGGCGAGGAATGACCTTCGCCCGTGAGGCCGGAAGTCCGTTAGGATAAAATACCATCCCGACGATCCGCTCATTTCCCGTGCTGGTCGACCCGCCGCTGAGTTCCAGCGGCGAACGGGAGCAGCTAAAAACGGCCACAAAAATCACCACCGGTATTAGTGCAACGCATTTCATTGTTTTGATGTTCCTTTTTGATTATAAGGAACGGTTTCCGCGCTTACCGGAAAAAGCTGCAGGTTCAATTGATACACCCGCGAGCTTTTCTGGTCTCTGCTGACCATGGTCACGATACGGTCCTTAAATGCCTCCATTTCCGAGCTGATGAGATCGAACATGTTTGGAGAAATTCCAATGGTAAGACCGAAAATGTTACGCTGGTTTTTGGGGACATCATCGAGAGAATCGAGCGCCTTGGTAATCATGGCCCGGTTGAAATGCCTGATGGCTAGCGAGGCTATGCCGCTTTGGGTGGTGATTGCGGAATCTTTTTGGGTATAAACGCCGCTCGCGGTCTTTTCGATAAGCTTAAGCCGCAGAAGCAGTTCCACCGCGGCTTTCGCTTCCCGCGCGGAAACCGCGGGACGCACGCATTGGGCGAGCATTTCCCAACGGCCCTTAAAATCAAACATCGTCACTAATTCCCTTATGACAACCGTATGCCATCGGGCGAAATAGTCGTACTGGTCCGGATTCAATACGTGTTCGCTTTTGCTGTTTTCCATCGACCGCAAAACTACATAATGCTCTTGCTTTTCCGCGGCGGTTTTTGCCTGATTAAAAAGCACAAGGTTTTTGAAATATGCCGCTTCCTTAGGATTGAAATTAAATGCCCTGCAAAAGCGGTCAATCATGTTGCGGGAAACATTTTTCTTGCCCTCGGTAACTTCCTTATAAAATGTCGGCGATTTGATCCCTGCTTTTTTCGCAAAAAAACGGTAGGAGAAATACTTAAAACGTTGTTTTTGATAAAGATAATAATCTTTTAAAAACAAGCGATAATCTATATAT
>JBAVGL010000536.1:0-1692 GCA_049684795.1 Chitinivibrionales bacterium
ATATACGAATCATTGGGGCCGGATACTGGCGGAAAGGAAGAAAAATTTATCATGAAAACAAGAAAGAATAAAAAACCAGGGAGAATGGGTTTTACAGGGTATACCGATGCGCCCCCGGAAATCGAAAAAGAAATGGAAGACGCTATACTTGTCAAGGATTTCCTGCCACCCCCCGAAAAACTTGTGCTGAATTCAATCAGCGAAAAAGAGCGCAAGCTAACCATGAAGGCATGGAAGCGATACCGCATTAAAAACCACGAGCGCGGACATCGAAAACCTCTTGCCGAAACGCTTAAAGAACCGACGGCGCGGCTTGATACGAGCATCATTTTACCGCGCCGGGTATATAACTGGCTCGGAACTAAACAAAACAAGGCCGCTTTCATACGCGAAATGATGATCAAAAGCTATAAAAAGGCTGTTCACTGAAATTCAATCAAACCGTGGCGTTCGCGTTTGAAACTGGAATCGTGCTAAGCAATTAACTTTGCGGGAATTCTTGACGGAATCTATATTATTTTATCAATGGAATATGAAAATCATTTAATATTGGTTATAAATAGAGCAAAATATTTGTAAGAGATTGTATTTGTTAATCGGCTGAAATAATAAAAACATCAAAAAAAGGGAGTTTTATGTGTAAAACTATCAATAAAATTCGCATTGAAATTATCATAATTTTATTGTTTTTGGTATCATCATTAAACGCAAAAATAAAAGATAATTCTACTCTAACGTACTCCACAAATCCTGCCACTTTTATGGCGGGAAGCAATATTACGCCGGACACTCCATCAACCTTTGGAAGTTTTACTTCTTATTCAATTTCTCCATCTCCACCCTTTTATTTATTCTTCGATACTACTACAGGTATCCTATCAGGAATACCCGCCGCCGCACCAATGCCAGCCGCAGTTTACACAATCGTAGCTAATAATGGAGTTATTTTTGATACTGCAAAGCTAACAATCACTGTATTTAACCCTCCACCAACAAATCTTACATATCCAATGAATCCTGTAACATACCCATTGGGTGTACAAATCACGTGGAATCTTCCAACATTTAATGGAATTGCAGATTCATTCTCAATTTCACCACCGCTCCCTCCGGGCCTAGTATTTGGTCAAATTGCTCCAGGTTCGATTTCTGGTGCGCCTACTGTTGGCGCATCAACGCCCACAGCAACAATTTACACGATCGTAGCTAGTAACGAAAGTGGCTCTGATACAACTAAGCTTTCAATAACAATCCCCGTTGTAATACCTACTAATCTGACCTATTCTACAAACCCAGCAATTTATGTGGTAAATACTCCAATAACGGCAAATACCCCATCGTCGCAAGGTAGCGCAATTGCTTCCTATTCAATTTTGCCAAAGCTTCCGATGTTTCTTAAATTTGATACTACCACTGGAATTCTTTCAGGCACACCTGCTACGTCAATTCCACAAACTCCATTCACCATAATAGCAACGAATTTCGCCGGCTCTGACACAATTAAACTTTCAATAACGATTATTCCAATTGCACCTCCAATCAAGCTTTCCTATAATTCAGATACTTTAAATTTCATCGTGGGCACTTCTCAAGCGTACACTCCTTTTGTACAAGGAGGCGCAGTTGCATCATATTCTATTACTCCGCCACTGTCAGACAGCTTAACATTTGATACATCGACAGGGATAATTT
>JBAVGL010000537.1:0-9931 GCA_049684795.1 Chitinivibrionales bacterium
AATTCAGGCGGACGGAGCGGTCATTTTGGGGCGGATCGGTCATATAATAGCTGATAATAGGTATTTCACACTCATAAAATTTATATTATTCTTTTGTTATTAAAATTTTTTTGTAGCGTTAAAAAAGCAAAGGAGAATTTCATATGAAAAAATTTTATGTAATAAAATGGATTGCCCCTTTTTTCCTTTCGCTTTTAGTCTGCTGCCTTTCCAGCTATCGTATGCTTTCAAAAACGTCGGTTACCGAGGCGGGGACCTTGAAAAACTATTGTGAACAAAACAACATTCAGGCGCCTGAAATTACCAAAGGAGATTCGCTCTTTGCCAGCGCGAACGTGCAACTTCAGCAAGGCAAAACCAATGATGGCTACCGTGAATTGAATCTTGCAGTCCTTTACTATCGGGTTGCATTATCCAACCAAGAACTTAATCAAAGCCAAAAACGTTATGATGAAGCGACAAAGCAATTGAATGAAGATGAATTTCAGCTCAGCACCTATCAAGAAGTTTTAAATGGATTAAAGGACTTGAGAAAGGCAGGACAACAATGAAAAAAATATCTTTGTTGGTTCTTGTGGTGATTATGTTGACCTCGCTAGGATTTGCTTCAGTTGATACAGCGCAGAAAAACGATACATTAAAACAGAAAAATGATACTTCCAGCTCAATCACCGTTCCAGTTCCTGCAGGGAGCAGCGAAGCCGTACGATTGGCTCTTCTCGATCTCAGGTCTGAACTCAAGTCGGCATTTCAAGTAAACACGCCACATGATCTAAATGCCATTAATTCCTATTTAACCGCACTTGCTCAGATCGAAGAGGCCCACCAGTTTTTCCTCGAAAATTTTACAAAAGCTGGAAGCAAACAGAACAACTCCCCGATGACGGGAAAATCATCCAAGGAAAAAAATGCACTAAGCATGTATGAAGCATGTTCTCTGTATACCGTAATCGCCCTTATTCAAATAAACAAGAATAAACTGGATGACAACATTCTTCAGGCAAGTCATCGGAGTGATTCCATCCACACGGAGCTAAGCAAGGTTTATGAATCAATAATCAATCTCGAACGTGGCCGCGCTTCAGAGCTCAAAGGTAAGCTGGAAGATGAAAACGCCAAGGCTTTGGCCTTGCAGCAAGAGGCCGACCGTCGCTTTAAAGAGCTTCAAAGCGAATTGATCAAAGTGCGAAAGGACGTACGGGGCACAATTATTTCCATGTCGGACCTTCTGTTCGCGTTTGATAAGGCCGATTTGACAAATGACCTCAAAACCGCATTGGCTAAAATAGCAGGAATTCTGAGCGTTTATAAAAAATTTCATGTTGCCGTAGAAGGCCATACCGACAATATTGGCACTGCAGAATACAATAAGGACCTTTCGGGAAGGCGTGCCAACAATGTGAAGGATTTCCTAATTGCTCAGGGGGTGGAAGCAACGCGTTTATCGTCCATTGGCTATGGCTTTACGAAACCGATTGCCAGCAATAAGACAAAAGACGGTAGGCAAAAAAACCGCCGCGTCGATCTCGTCGTTATGGATAAAAAGTAAATCGCCCCGACCGGGAGTCCCAGGCTTCATCCCCGAGTAGTGGATGATTGCAGTGGCGAGATGAAGCTGGCAACTTTGGGTGAGCGACCCATTTGCAAAGTCATTTAACCGCATAAACAGCTGCCGATTGATAAAGGAACTTTCATGAAACAGTGCGCCCTTGGCATCAAAGCCTGTTTGTGCAATTTTGCGGTTCCTTTTGCGGTAATCATCGGCTCTCACAACGTTTCACACTCCAAAGGGTTCGATCAACAATTCTTCTTAATAGGCTCTTGCGAGGCAGCTGAAAATACCAAGCTTATTATCAGAGATGTTGGGAAGCAAAAGGCAGGGTTGGAAAGTGTATACACAAATGTCAATAACTGCCTTTCCAAAAACAATTTACATGATGCTCGCAGTTCAACCGAATTGCTTGAATTTAAATTAGGTAAACTACAAAAAGATCTTTCCAGCGATGAGTTTCATTCCTGGAAGTCAAAAGTCGACAAGGCAATAAAAGCGATTGCCTTCAAAGAAGACTCCTTAGTCACTCGAACCATCGAAATTCTGCATACGCAAGGTATTGATCAATCGCTCCAATTCATGCAAAATGATCTCCGGCTCCATGGCGTCAGCGAAAGCAAACTCAATTCCCTGGAAAAGAAAATTCTTGATGAAGCTCCACAAATCAAACAAACCCAGGAACGCGAGGCAATTGCCCGTGCACTTAAAGTATTAGAGAGTAGGCAAGTGCCCGACAAATCATTTGATCCCTATATCGTAAAAACCGCCCAACGCATCTTACAGGCACGTGAAGACAGTGTTAAAAGAATTGAAGACGCCAAAAAGCAAAAAGTAATTGAAGCCCAGGAAAAACAAGAAAAGATCCGTTTGGAAAAGGAAAAAAAAGAGGCTGAACGCTTAGTTAAACTGAAACAAGAAGAAGAAAAGAAACTGCGTGCTGAAGAGAATGAACGGATCAAACGCAAAGAAGCCTCGGAAAAAGAAAAGCAAAGACTTGCTGCATTGGAAGAGCTGCGCCGGAAAAAGCTCCTCGATCAGCAGGTGAAGGCCCGAAATGACAGCATTGAAGCGGAAAGAAAAGTACAAGAGCGGAAAATGGAAATTACACGAGAAAGCCAGCATCGAATTGAAGAAAGCCGAAAAGAAAGAGAACGCGCGATCATCCAACAGCAGGGAGCGCAGAGAGACAGCATTGAAGCCGCACGCAAGCACGAAGCCGTTCAAGAAAAAGAAAAGCTGCGGTTAGCGCGGATTGAGGAAGTACGCCAGAAACAAATGCTTGCCCAGCAGGAAAAGGCCCGAAAAGACAGTGTTCTGGCGCAGCGCAAGCAGACGGAAGCTGAGGAGAAAGAAGCGAAGCGATTGTCGCGGATCGAGGCCGTGCGGCAGAGTCAGCTTCTTGTCAAACAGGAAGTTGCAAGGATGGACAGCATTGAAAGGCAGCGGAAATTTCAACAGGAACAATTGGCGCTATCTCAAAAACGCGACCAGGAACCGATGGCCGTTCAAAAACAGCCTCAAACTCCTTTACAGGAACAACACATAACTACCGTCATTCATCCACCGGAGCCGCAATCAGCCGTTATAGCACGGCAGGAGACCCGGTCGAAAGAAGAACCAAGTCAAACGGTGGTCCTCTCGAAGTCCGGTCAAGGAACCCTTCAAAAACTCAGGGAAAACCAGAAATGGGCACAAGACCTGGTGGTGGTGCTTTACGAGATGCTTGACAACGGCAAAAACAGGGAGGCCTTGGCAGATTTCAAAATTAACAGGAAATTCATCTCTCAGTTTGTGGACGCGGAGGTATTTAATACGTTAGAGCAGAGTGTTTTTCAGAAATCGGCGCAGGACCTGGTGATTGTAATTTATACTTTGGTTGAACAAGGAAATGGCAAAGGTGCCATGGAGAAATTCAAGCAGAACAGGAAGTTTATCGCCCAATACATTGACAAAGAAGTATTCGCCGCTTTGGAACAGACCGTCGTCCAGACCTCATCGAGTTCCAGCCGAGGCCAGCGGTAAAAACGATGCTATTGACTAATAGGAATGAAAAATGCCCGTCATCGTCTAAAAAGATATCCTTTACCCTTGATAATATCGCCCAGATCCTTGATTTTCCGCTGCACCAGCGCCGAACCGACATAGGGCGAGGATGCCAGATAAATCGTTCCGTCCTTGAAAATTTCGATCATTTCATCAGGAAGATCAGGGTACCGCGTAATAACGAATTGGGCCTGCGGGCAGGACCATTCTTTAAAGCCGTCCTGCGCCAACTGGTTCCCGATCAATTCCACGCACGACAGGTCAACGGCGACCATTATCATTTGCGCGTGCGTCGATGCGAGAGCGGCCTTTATATTTTTATAGATATTTATGGTCCGTTCCTCACTATTCAAAAGGTTCCAGTTTCCCATGTGAACATCAAGCCACCAGTCGATTCCAATGCACTGGATCTTCATTTTCCGGGCGGTATAGGCCAGATATGCCATCTCCGGCGCCCCATCGAAGAATTCCTGTTTGTTAAAATGCTCCGGACGAATCTGAACCAGAAGCAGTTCCGGAGAACTTTTCTTTAGCAGCGAATCGAAATACACCCAGCTGAAATGAGGATTGGTCGCATGCGCGGCGCCAATGGTTCCAAGCATAATGATATCAATATTTTTAGTATGGAAACAGTGCACGACCGGAGTGATGCTGTTCCGTGCGGACGCAGGATCTTCTTGGGCTAGGCATAGTGGACAAAGAAAAAATATAAGCATCAGGAGCGGCATTGGAATTCCTCAGTTTCTCTCCGTATCAATTCTACACTCTTAAAATCCTAATGTCAAAGTAAGAAGTTTTTAGTCTAATTATCAATTCTTTATCCTTTATTGACAATAGGCATTCGGTTTATTATATTCTACCCATGCCTGATTTCTTCATCGTCCAATACCCCGAACCTCCAATACTCGTGCCCGACCGGGGCAAGGTGACCATCGGCCGGGCGGACAACAACACAATCGTCATCACCGACCCGCGGGTGAGCCGGTTGCACGCGCAAATCGAATGGCGCGAGTTCCGCAAAGAGTTTGTTTTGTCCGACCTCGGCAGTTCGAACGGAACGTATTTGAATGGAAATAAAATCCCATCGCTCGATGAACGCGCTTTACACGATTGGGACAAAATCCGCGTTACGTCCGCCGTTTTGACCATGCGCTTCGTGGAAAATCAGGACACTATTAAAGATGAATTCAAGGAACTCCGGCAGCGTATCCATAGCAATGTTACTGAAATCCTTGAAGTAAAGGATATTCTTGGCGCGCAACAACAAACGGGAATTTCCGGTGATTTGGAGCATCTCTGCACCATCGAGCTGTATCAAATGCTGGAGTCCGGCGGAAAAACAGGGGAACTTACTCTTAAAACCCCGATAGGCGTTGGTGTTTTCAAGGTCCTCAAAGGCAAAATTATTACCGGACAATTTAAAAATTTCCAGGGTGAAAAGGCGATCTTTGAGACCCTTAAATGCAGCAAGGGGGCCTTTGCGTTCCTGCCCCTGCCTGAAATAAAGGAAAAACCCCAGATTTCAATGGCTACAACGGCGCTCCTTATGGAAGGTTGCAGGCTGCTCGACGAATCGCATGCTTTTGCCGCAAAATAACAGATACTTTAAATTCGTTCTTTCCCTTTGAAAACCCGCTCATTATATTATATAATTACGATTCACGTTAATTCTTTCATTTTATTGTACTCAAGATGCTTTCAGAAAGGAGAAGGTAATGAAACTGAGATATGTGTTTCTATCCGCCCTCTTGATATTGGCAGGCTGCGCAACGTACAAACAACTCAAACCCAAACCCGAACCAACGCCTGTCGAGCAGGGGTATATCGAGCTCAGACACGAAAAGAAAAATTTCGAGCTTAAAAAGGACAAACGGTATTTCATTACCTTCCCCGGTTCTCAGGAAGACCATTTTTATTTGATACTCAATATCCCCGAAAAGAAAAAGATCCAGTCCTTTTTCACGGCTTCCCTCATCGATAAGAATAAATATGGCGATAAAATCGCCGACGAGACACCCTATCCCGATTCTATCAGCGCGTATCCGATAAACAACAGAATACCCGTGTACTACTGGATCATCGACAATGTGCCCGAAAACATGGTGCTTACCATACGCTACCGTTACGCGCCCCAATGGCGGTATAAATTCGAGACCAGATATTCAACCTTCCAATCCATTCTGAGCAAAAACCGCGTCGACCGCGGCGCTTTTAAAGCCATCGGCGTAAGCACGCACATGGAAGGGTTCAATTTCGTTCTTGTGATGGACACCGTGGGCCGCCATACTGAAGAACTCAACAAAATGCACAAGGAACTTCTTGACATCGAGAGCATTTTCCCGGCAAACATCCTCAATTCAAAAGACGTGGCCTACCAGAACTACCTGGCGATTAAAAAAGACCTTGAAGACGAGATCAATTTTCAAACCGCCTATAAAACAAGCCTCGACTTTTTTTACAAAGAGTCCCTGAGCCGGACCAATCCGCTTGATTTTCTTGGCAAGGCCGATGATTTTACCAGGTTCTTTGCGGGAAAGGCGGGGTATCCGGACAACATCATAAAGGAATGCAAAACGCTCATCAAAAACGATCTCGACCTTATTCAGCCGTTCTATAACCAGCGGCTGGGCGCTAAAACCGACGCAAAACCCCTTGAAGAGGATTTTTTCAGGCTCAAGGATTTCGACAAGCTGGCAAAACTCTACGAAACCGCCGACATTGCCAAATCGCAGGAATATAATGACCTTGCAAAATTCCTCGCTGATTTTCAGGACAAAAGCCGCTCTCTCATCGCGGTGCGCGACTCAGCCGATAAGCTGAACCGCTTTGTCAAAGACGCCCCGGCGCTGCCCGGCGACGAGGTCTTTAAAGGCATCGCATCAAGGGCTGAGGTCCTGGTTGCCCATGTTCCCAAGCAAATCGACCAGAAATACGGCAAATATGCGAATTATCAGTGCGCTACCATGCTTAATCAGGAGATCCTGCAACTTGCCGGTGTTCTTGCCGGTCAATTGGACCAGTACCGCCAGGCCGCAAACCTCGTCGTGCAGCTCAATATACTCAAAACACAGAGCGACTTCCGGGGCATGCTGTCCCTGCTTAAGCAGAATACGGGGCTGGGCTTTCTGATTGAAAAATACCGTGATGTCGACAGGATGTCGCTCAACCAGCAGGCGAGCGGCGTCCGCACGGCCCTTGACAAAAGCCTTTGGGCCGAGGCCGAGGCCGGCCTGCAGCGCCTGCATACCGACGTGACGTTTTTAAACCTCAATGAAATCATCCCGCCCAAAAACGCCGCGGTGCGAGACCTGGAAGATTCGCTCTATACCAAAATCGAGCGCCTCACGCGCACTAAAGTCAACAAGTTCCTTGAGGAAAAGGTAAGCACCCTCGAAAACGTCGATTCGCTCTATTCGGATTCGGTGTTTTTCCCGGCGTATAATATCACGTTCTCTTCCGGTTCAAAAATGGAGCTTGTAAAGAGGAAGAACCAACTGGTCGCCGACCTGGCCAAAATGAAGGAAAATGAATTCCCCGCAAAGGCGATCAAGCTGCTCTTCGAGCAGTTTACCCGCAACCCTGAAGATAACGGCGTGCTCAAGGCACGCGCAATCGTCACGCACGGCAACCATTATAAGGGAGAAGACAAGGAAATCAAACTGCGTATAGCGGAATGCAACCCGATGTCGGCAAAGTGGATCACCAAACCCAAGGAATACCGACGCGTTTTCGTGATGCCCATAACCGACAAAAGGAACGGAAAAAATAAATATGTGTTCCGGATGGACATTAATATCCCGACCGACGCGGCGTTCCCCGTGTATGACGTCAACATCAAGCTGCCCAAGGAAATAGCCCAGAACGCGGCGGCCAGCCAGTGGTACGACGAAATTACCTGTAATAAAAAACTTTTAAAGAATGAGGGGCGTTTCAGCATCATTGCACCGAGCGCGACCAATGATTACGAATGCCAGATAACGCCCGTGCAGATGGACAAAGACCATGGCAATATCCTTGAAGTCAATTTTACCTATAATGCCTTCAAGGTGTTCATCGTGAGCGTCATGGTGCAGAAGCCGATCATTAAAAAGAACTAATTCGGGTACCGGTTACATTTTTAAAGGAGCACTTGATGAAAGCAGTAATCACCACCATAAGCATTATCGTCGTCCTGGCCGCGGCCGGACTACTCTATTGGTTCGTTTTCAGAAAAGACCTCAGCGACAAGATCATCATCCCCTATATCGCCCACCAGAAGCCCCAGATCGACCCGCATGTGCCCCATGCGGTGCCGCTCACCGACAAGCTCGACGAGGTGCTTTTCGACGGGCTGTTCAACGTGTCGGCGAACGCAAGCGGCATAACTTACGATGACGGGCTTGGCGAGTTCCTTGGCATCGACAAAAACAGCGTGGTCACCATCAGGCTCAAACAAAACCAGAAGTGGCACAACAGCTACGCCGTGACCATGAAAAAAGACAAGA
This sequence comes from Chitinivibrionales bacterium, assembly GCA_049684795.1. GTDB lineage: Bacteria > Fibrobacterota > Chitinivibrionia > Chitinivibrionales > FEN-1185 > JBAVGL01. The sequence continues at coordinate 8,080 of JBAVGL010000537.1, forward strand.
TGACTATTGACAAAAAAGAAGACCTGTATTTCACCCCTAAAGACCTTAAATTCACCCTTGAACGCATCCAGAAGCTTGGCAGCCTTTCGCCCGATTATATTCTGGTGTCGCAGGCGATCAACCCGATGGACTTCACGGGCCCCGACGCCGACAACCAGATCAAGTTCCAGTTCCGCACCGACCGTCAATGGAGCGAAGGCGACATAAAGGAAGTACTGTCGTTTAAAATCCTGCCCGCGAATTCGGCCATGGACGCCCCGAGCTACACCGTGGGCACCGGCCCTTACCTCCTGGCCGGCGAGTATGAAGACATCGTCTTTTTCCACAAAATACCCGACGGGACCGCGCACGTGACCAACGTGGTGTTAAAGCCTTTCATCGATAACAGCACCTATACCACCGAGCTTAAAAACAAGAACATCAACACGCTGCTGAGCACCCCCTTCGGGAGCATTTCGCCCATCCTTTCGGATTCCACCGCGTTTTTTCATAAGTCAAGCATCGCCACGTGTTTCTTCGCCCTGTTCAACAACTGCGACCGGCTGAACATCGCGCAGCGCAAGGCGCTCCGCAAACTTGTCAACAACCAGATGATCATGGACCGCTTTTTCAAGACCCATACGCAGCAGCAGCGCCATATCGCCAACTACGCCGGTCCCGGTGACAATTACGACGAATACCTGAATTACAGCATTTTTCCCACCACGTCGTACTACGTGTCCGAAAAAATCATCGTCCCGCCTAAAGAACAGGCTGAAGGCGATCTTGCCGCGCTCCCTGACACGGTACGCATTCAAACATGTTTGAATTACGACTTCCGCGAGGAGCTGTCGGATCTGATGGCCATCATGAACGACCCCGTCATGTTCCACGGGAAAATTAAGGTGACCGCGGTCAGCAATGACGACATCCGTCAGGGCAATTACGACGCGGTGCTGATACCCATCAGCGGCTATCGCAGCAACTTTCTGTTCGACCTGTACAATATTTTCCTTCGCGAGCCCGACTTCGGAACGTACAGTATCAATTTAAAAACGCACATGGATGAAAAAGGCAAACTTGCCGCCGATGCCAGTTGCTTTACGGCAAACAAGAATTTTTTCCATCTTGACCTGAGCAAAGAAACGCCCGAACGCGTTGACCTCATGCAACTGCTTAATTACGTCTACGGGTTCATGTCCACGCGGGAAATCGGGGACAAGCAGGCCTATTCGCAATTCATCGACCAGCTCGACCAGAAACTGGCCCTTGGCGTCTGGCTCTTTTCGCTGCCGTCTCTCGCCTATATGAGCACGCAATTCGACGACAAGACCGTTGACATGTACGGCACCGCATCACAGTTGTCAACGATCGAGAAATGGCAGGAAAGTCCGAAGAAATAGCACTTTTATGTCCAATGCATTTTTGCCAAAAACCAATCAAACACGCAAATTCCTCGCATGTTTGTTTGGTTTTGTTTATTGCTCCGTTATTGCAGCTAAAACGGCAGATTTCATCGTCCTTCTTTCCCCAAAAGCATTGACGATATATAACCAGTACGAGCAGCCGCTTTCGGCGGCTGAAAAATCCCAATTGTCACCCTGCGTTCCCATGCAGATCATGCAGGCCGACGTTACCCTGGGCGACCAGATTACGCGGGCCATGCAATGTAATTTTGAGCTTAAAACAATGTATGTGATCAAAGATGAACAGGGCGAAATCATCAACGGCAAGGGAAACGTCCAGATTTTAAAAGCCTGCACGCTTATCGGAGACACGGTTGAAATAGTCAAGGACGGGGCCGTTTTATTTTCACAACAATTTCCCATTGCATCTTCTTCAGGCAGGCTTAAAAAAGGCAAGACGCTTGCCG
>JBAVGL010000538.1:0-6432 GCA_049684795.1 Chitinivibrionales bacterium
CTCCATTGGGGAAGCAACGGCGAGTCCTGCAAGAAAATACCGGTAATAGCCCTGGAGCCGGTAAAAAAACTCTGGGTGTGAAAGGCGTTTAAAATGTCGACCCAGTTTTTTCCAAGGGATGAGGATACCGAGTGGAGGTCTTGATAAAAGTTGACCGGAGCGTTGTAATCATCAAAAAAAATATGCCGGATAAAATCATTTTTGGGGTCTTGACTTTCAAGTTCATGCAAAAATTTGGTTATCAGCGAATTCGTATAGACCGTTTCACTCGTGTCTGATGGGTCAAGCATGGTGATGGCAGGATCGTCGAAATAATCGGAAGCGTATTGGATATAATCGTACACGTATCGAAAAGCCAGGCCCTCCATCATCACGGCGGTTCCTTCAAGCCAGCTTAACGGGAAAGAATCCGGGGTCTGGTCGGCAAAACTGAGGTTCCACGCCATGGCGTATTGGATCGTATGGAAAAATTCGTGCGGACAGGTTACGCGCGCCCCGTTATAGGGAATCGTATCGTATCCGGTCCCGGCCCAGTCCGGCCCCGACCAATTGTTATTTATTTCTATGTGGCTTGAAAATCCGTGCGGCCCGACCGGATCACCGGGATACGTTTCGCCGTAATAGCCCTCGCCCAGATCAACGATTACAACTTTTAATCTGTCAGACGTATGCGTCGCGTCCGTATAGGGAATGGGCTGGATATAGTTGAACTGGCCGATCTCCATGGACCATGCGCTGTCGAGGTCCCACGCAACTTCATCAACGTAGTCGGGAACGCCGTTGGGCTGATTGTTCTTTGTCCGCCAGTTGCCCGCCGTACCGAACCCGTAACTGTCGGTCGCGCTTATTCTGTCGGCGCCTTTGGTCGTGTAGTAAACCTCGAAATGACCGCTTGGCGAAACATAGTAGGTGTCCCCGGATGGAATTTGGGTCGCTTCCTGGTACAGTTGCCTGAATTCCGGGCTGAGGCTGTTCCACAGCTTGGCAAGCAAAAACAAATCGCCTTCATTGAGCCGGTTTTGCTCCGTGGCGGGCGAACGGTTGATCCTTCGCTCCAGATAAGGTCTGAGCCTGTTTTCCAATGCCTGAACATTTTTCAGGGAAACGGCGCTACGTGACGATTGCGTTGAATGAAAAAGCGACGATTTTACCTTCGCGCTGCCTGCCGCGGCCATTGCGATAATGAAAACAATTATCACCCTGGAATTGAATTGTGCAAAGCGCACGGCGACCTCACGGAAAAGAAAATAGAAGACTTTTATCTGTTTCTGAATGACTTCGCCTTTTTAACAATTGGCGCCACGCCCGCGAAAAGAAGAAGCAATGTAAGCAACGTTGCAATGATCGACGGCCCTGCGGCAAAATCCCCTCTGAGGGAAATCTCCAGGCCCAATGTACAGCCGATGATTCCGAATGCCCATCCGAAAATCACTCTCTTGATCGTTCCGGTAACACTGAGTAAAGCGGTTACGGCGGGAATAATAAGCAATGAGAATACCAGAAGCACTCCCGCGACTTTTACCGACGAGGTCACGACTACCCCGAAGGTCGCATAAAAAATTATGTCCCACCACCACAGTTTTAATTTCTTTTCAACCGCCTTATCGGGATTTTCCGAAACTAAAAATAGTCTTTTTCTAGATAACCAATGAATAATTCCAACGGCAAGAACGATAATTCCCAACTGCGCCACGTCTTTCCAGGGAACGGTCAATATCGTGCCGACAAGCATTTCCTTAATATGCTCGGTTCCGGTGGCTGATTTTTCCAGAACAAGCAGGGAAAGTGCGATTGCACCGGCATAACTGATACCGATAAGCGCCTCCATGGGCGCGATATTCTGGCTTTTGCGCAGAAAAGCGAAGAGCACCGCGCCGCCAAGAGTAAATGCTAGGCTCATGCAAAAGGAAAGAAATGGGGCGTTTTCGCCCCACCCCAGAAGGATCGCGACGCTTGCGCCAAGCGCCGCGATTTGAGAAAGAGACAGGTCCACGAAAATAACGCCCCGTTCGACGATGTGGTATCCAAAGTACGTATGGATCCCCGCCAAAATCAGGCACACACACAGGGCCGGAAGCATGAACGGGTAATGGAACAGCATCATGATTATTTTCCTCCGGTCAATTTGGCGATTTGAGTGATAATGGCGTCGAAATGGGCGAAATACGAAGCGGGCTTTACATCCGCGCACGCCGGCGAACATTTTAGAACAGGTATTCCCGTTTGCCGGTTCAGAAAATTCGGCGCGTCACTTGAAAAATAGGGTTCCTGAATCAGAAAGGCGCACTGCTCTTTCTTGATGAGATCAACGAGAACGGCAAGATGGTTTCCGGTCGGCGGAATGCCTGGAAACGGCTCGACCATGCCGCTGACGGTCAATCCGAAAGCATCAGCGAAATACACCCAGGAAGAATGGTAGCTTATTATTTTTTTCCCCTCATAGGGTTTTAAAAGGTTCTTCCATCCGGCGATTTTCGTGGAGCATTCGGACTTGAACCTTTCAAAATTGGCCGTATAGAAAGCGCTGTTGGGCTGATCGACCTTTTTAAGGCCTTCAAGAATGTTTCCCGCTATTATGATCCCGTTTGACGGGTCGAGCCAATAATGGGGGTTGCCGAAGGGATGGACGTCGCCTTTTGACGCGTCAACCTTTCCCGTGGGTTTTTCGAGGACGGCTATTCCCGCGGAGCAATCGATGACCGTAAGGGCGTTGTTTCTCGATCCGTCAATAATCGCGTCGGCCCATTGGTCGAGCGCCAACCCGCATTTAAGGAAAAGCGAAGCGCGCGCGGCCTTGGCCATGTACGACGGGAAGACTTCAACCGAATGGGGGTTTGCGTTGGCCTGCGCGATCGACGCTACCTCGACCTTGTCCCCGCCGATGTACGATGCGATCGACCCGATGTCCGGCAGCGACGCCACGATCCGGATTGTCGCGCCTGCCGGGTAAAACGCGACAACGATACAGGCCAGTATTTCGGCCAGTATTTTTGCAAGTTGTGTTCTCATAAATTTTCCTTTGCTAAAAAATATTACCGTCTTATATTAACGTTCCCTGAGCGAAGCCGAAGAGAACCCTGTTCTGCATTCGATCACATCCTGCCTGCGCTATCGCTTCGGTAGGCTCAGTGAGCGGTTCGTTGACATTAAAATAAATGCGCCTTATGCGGACCCATGCTATACAGAAACTGCAATTCAACAGTATTGGTCGCGGCGCCCTGGCGCGGCAGAAAATATTCATAGGCCAATCTTAGGATCGTGCTCTCCTCAAGCAGGTTGAAGCCGACAAATGGCTTTATTCCCCGGTCAATATTATCCGCGTTACCGGGCGCCTGGTACTGTTCGTAAAGAACGCCCGCGTTATAATGGTTCTGAAAATGCGCGTCGGCAAACCCGTAAAATCCACCCCGACGGTCATGCGAGATGACGTGCAGGAAATCGGCATCGTCGCCGAATTTATATATATACTCCCCTTGCACGGTCATGACAATGGTTGGCGAAAGAGTGAGTTTCGTCTTTATGTCGGTTCCAACGACAATGTCTTTTGTGTGCGCGGCGGGATTGCTTGTTCCTTCGGTAAACGAAAAACCTATGGAGGCCGGCGTAATACCGGCAACGAGAAAGGAATTATCGATCCTCGCAAGGCCGCCGAAATCGGCCGTGTTGACCGTTGTGTCGGGATGAAAAGAGTTTCCCTGCAGCAGGTCCCCGGAAACAAGCAGCGAATAATTGTCTCCAACGGGAATGAGCGACGATGCCTGGACCGCCACGTCATTGAAACTTTCGCCTCCGGGGAGCAGTTTGGCTATGCCAGGGTCCATGACATGCGGCGTGCTTATGAACGGGTACGCGTGCGGGTGCGTGGGGTTGAGCCTTCCGAAACCGAGGCGGTATTTTCCGGCCTTTATGCCAAGGTTCCACGGAAGTCCCCGGATGACGGACGCGTAGGCCTCTTCGATTTCAAAGGACTCCTGGCTCAGCGAAAACACGAACGCGCCATTGACATAAGGATTTAATGCCGCATCCAGCATCATTTCAACCTCGCCGAGTTCAAGCGTCGGCTTTTTTGCGACCCCTGATGCGCTGTCGTCGGTATATTTCCCGATCACCTGGCCGATCGCGGAAATGTCCGGATTAACGACGCCGCCATAAGAATTTATAAAGAAGGGAAATAATAAAACTAAAAATAAGAATTTTTTAGGTTTTAGCATACTAATCTTCCTGGTTGAATTTTTACTTTTTATTCCAGTGCATTAATACACACAACAATTATGCCGCAATGATGTGTTCTATTCGAGTGCTACGGAAATATTGGTGTTCTCTGGCACATCTGTTACGGAACTGTCGGAAGAATATCAGGAAAGTTTTGATACGGGAGGCGCGCGAATGTCAAATGAGGAAAAAATAATTGGATGGTAATTTTGTATGGTTTCTTGAGGTAAATCAACAAAGACGCCGGAAAAGAGGGGAAGAGAAAAAACCGTTTCGGTTGTCGGGGCCTGGTTCTGAGCTATGCAAAAGGCGCAATCGTCGTGATCGGCGCCATCGTCATGGTGGTGCGCGGGAAGGGCGACGCCGAGAAAAAGGAAAATGTAAAAAGAACAAAAAATCTTCAGGAATAGATTTCTATTGATTGCGCGAATTAAAGAAATCTGCCGGTTGCGCGTCATAACAATTAAAATACGTGTTGACGAACCGTTTATTTGAGAAATTATTTCCAAAGATCAAAGTTTAATAAAGTGAATTATTGTGCAAGCATGAAGATTTCTTAAGTGTAGACCTTTTAGGCCAGAAACATCATCATTTCTTCTGCACGCTTGGGCAAAAATAGCATATGCTTTAACAGATTGATAATAATATAGATACAATGCTAAACAACACGGCAAACTTTACTGTAGTCCTTTTGTACTACACTTATTATGCTATTAGGGAAAATAAAAGAGGCACGGTAATCCGTTTAGTATATATTATCAGTATGCCGTCACCTGCTCTGCCCGAAATTTTTGATTACCTGGACTACGTAAAATACCTGCGCGATTATTATGAATCACGCCATAAAATCGATCGCTGGTTTTCCTACCGTTATATCCAGAGCCGGACGGGAATCGATCCGGGCTATCTCTTCAAGGTTTTTCAGGGGAAAAAAACGCTGCCGCAGAAAAAAACCGCGCTGCTAACGAAAGTATTGGGCCTGACAAAACGAGAACGAGATTATTTCAATCTCCTGGTACTCTACGGAAATGCAAAATCCAACGAAGAGATACGGCAATATTTTGAAAAGATGCTTCTGTATACCGAAATGACCACCCGAAAGGTTGGTATAAGGGAATATGAATATTATAATAAGTGGTATCATGCGGCATTACGCCAGATCCTTTCGTATTGTCCGTTTAACGGCGACTATAAGGCCCTTGCCCGGATGACGGTCCCGGCAATTACTCCGGAAGAAGCAAGGAAAGGCGTTGAAACGCTGTGCAACCTGGGATTTGTCCAGGAACAGCCCGACGGCTCTTTCCGCGTGCTCGACCGGTTCCTCTCAACCGGAGACAAATGGCACTCCATCGCGGTGCGTCGGTTTCAGCAGGACACCATCATGCTTGCGCACAAGGCGCTTGACACCGTGGAAAAAGACCTTCGCGATATTTCCACGGTGACGGTAACATTATCGGCCGAAGGTTTTGTCGAAGCGCGCGAACGGATACGGCAATTCAGGCGCGACATGCTTGAGCTTGTCAACAGGCAGGACCAGCCGACGGGGGCGTATCACGTGAATATACAGATGATCCCGATCAGCAGGCAATGGGAAGGACGGAAGCCATGAACCCCTTAAAATTTCTTACCGTTGCCCTCGGGTCCGTCCTTCTGTGCCTAAGCTGCTCCGTGCAGCACCTTGCGGGAGGAGGCACGGGTGAAGAAACGACCAACGGCTTCGTGGCGACGATTCTCTACCAGGACGGCACGCCGGCCATTAACGCTTCGGTCAAGCTGCGCCCTTCCACATACCTTATGGACACGGCGGTAACGGCCGGCTCCCGTTCTCCGTCAATAATCGACACGACAACCGATTCGCTCGGGCGGTTCGCCATCGCCAATGTCGATTCCGGAGATTACGTCATTGAAGTGCTTGATAAGACCCAAAGCGAAGGACTGGTTTTCAGGGGCAGCGCCGCAAAAGGCCGCCTGACCGATTGGGGAATCACCTTTCTCAACCCCGTCGGCACCGTCGCCGGAACGGTCAATTTCGGTCAAGCGCCCCAAGGTACGATCGTCTATGTGCAGGTCTACGGGTTGGACCGGGTCGAAAAAACAAATCCGGAATCGGGTAACTTCACTCTCAGGAATATCGCCGCGGGGAATTATTCCCTCCGTGTTTTTCCTTCATCAACCACCTATCTGCCTTTAACGGTGGAAAATGTCCCGGTCGCTTCAGGC
>JBAVGL010000539.1:0-10016 GCA_049684795.1 Chitinivibrionales bacterium
GTTGTGTCCTGGTGGTCGTTCTCGATGAAGATCGCTTGCGATTTGTTTTCTGCGGGAAGGGCGATTTCCTTTATCGCAATCACGGTCCCGGAAATCGACGAATGCACCGGCGAGGACACGGCTCCGCGTGTTTCTCCGATACGCTCGCCCCGCATCACACGCTGTCCGACCGTGACGAGGGGCAGCGCGGCGGCGCCCGCGTGTTGCAAGAGAGGGATTATCGCGACTTTCGGCGCGGGGGCCGGTTCAATCGCTTCGTTTTTTGAAAGCTCCTTTTTGCCCGGAAGCTTTATCCCGCCGCGAAATGTGGGTATTCGTTTGAACATAGCGCCCCTTGTCCCTGAAACGCCCACCGAGCAAAACCGAAGTGAGCAAAATTTTGCGCCTTTTCCCTTCGACTTCGGTCAGGGAACATCAGTGACCACATTATTTTTAATCCGCTGTTCCAGAAAAAGTATTGCGGTTTTAATTGCGTCTTCGGTCAAAGCCCTGCTCGAGATCGTGGCCGCGGTAATCGCCATGACGGCATCGGCCGTATCGCCTTTCGTAATCACATGCAACCGGTGCGGGTCCTTGCCGGTAAACTCCCCCAAAAATGAGTCTTCAAGCATGCGCGCGCCGAGGCCTTCGGTTTCCGCCTGATGAATGACCCGTATCGAGCGTATGGAAAAATCGGGATTTACCCCCACGATCGCATGGATCACGCTCTGATACCCCTTGCCGAATGCATGGATCGCATAACCGGCCAGGACCGGGCCTTTTTCAATCCGATAATAATCAGCGATGCTGTCGTGGAAGGTTGTCGCGCCTAACTTGACGAATCCGGTGGCTTCGGGAAAAAGAGGCCGGAGAACACGCGCGGCAAGCGCCCGCTGCGCTTCACGTTCCTTTTGCGCCCGCTCAAACGCGGCGATCCGGGGAGCGGTCACCGCGTTTACGGCGGAAAGGAACACAACAAAAAAAACAAGAAGCGCCAGCAGGGCGACAAGCGACGATGTAACGGTCGGTTGTTTCGTACACGCCCGTGTCACTCGAAGGCTCCATGAGGAACTTTAAAGACGCTCCCGGAATCAGGGTCTATTTTAAAGCTGAAATTCGTCAGGAACTCCACTAATTTCCGGTTGTTATTTTCGTTTGCCGACATTCGAAAATCGTTTGGAAGAATTATGACGAACCTTCCTTTCCCGCGAAAGCGGTTGGCGAACGGATGCATCGTATCGCCGCCCGAAGCATACGTAAATATATAGCAATTGTCAATTAGCTGCGCCGTTTGGGGAACGACCGCCACGCTCCCTTTTCGATGCAGAGAAAGCGCCGCTTTGAGCGAATTCTGATTGAGCGTATCATCCGCGGCAATGAATGCCGGGACCGTGTCCATGATGTTGATCACGTTTTTCATCTCGTTTGCCCGCGACGGACCGTCCGCGACGAGCCCGTGGATCGTGATGGCGCTTTGAGTGATGAACCATGCGCCCACGCAGAGCGCGCTTATACGCGCAATGTTCCTGAACAGTTTTTGCTGGCCGAACACCCCGAAAAACGATAAAGGAACAAGAAAAATACTCGTTCCCACGAAAAAAGCGGAAAAAAGCATCATGCCGGCAATTGGTCCCGAAAGATCAACGGCCTTGGTCAAAGCCAGAAGAAACGACGGGCAGAAATTGATTCCCGTCACGAGCCCTAGAATGAACGGCCGGTCTACGAACGCGTACCATTTTCCCGTATTGCAGCAACGCTCCCTGCGGTGCGACCTGAAAGCGGAAAGCATGAGAAAAACCGAAAAAAGGACGTATGACGCGGCGGTAAACCATTCCTTGTGTTCAAAGGGCAGGCTCTTGCTCAAAAAACCCGCCACAGCGCCGACCAGGAGATAGGTCGCAAACCGTCCGCCGGAAATCTCCAGAAGCGTCACAAGGCTCGCCTTGAGATTGCGGTCGTACTGCATAAGGTAAGGGGCGTAAATCGGGCCGCACGTTGCCAGGCAGGTCGTGCCCGTGGCAATGCCCAATAAAAAGCCCTCGCTGAGCTGGGAAATCATGGCATTCTCCATGGCCCGACAAAATACGCTTTTTACCGTTAAAAACTATTTAAGAATATTTTTTGGGTAAGCAGATATGACGATGACCTGACTTTTACTAAGTACACTCCTGGTTGTGCATTTTTGAAGGAAATGGTACCCGACTTGTCGCCGGTTCCGGGGGTGATTGACCGGTCGAAGACCCTGGCGCCGCTGAGCGAGAAAATAGAAATGGATATGGACTGCCCGGCTTTACATGGAACCGCAACCGGAACATTCCCAAAAGTAAATTGGAATTGCCGGTTGTTTGCTCCTGTAATAACCGGAGGCTGGTTGGTCATTGTACCGCTTGCGGTCTTAAAAGAAGACCTGGTATAATGATAATTGCTGCTTCCCTGCCATACTGCATCCACGGCATAATAATAGGTGGTATTCGGAGTCAGATTCTTTATTACATAAGGCTTGGCCGAATAAACATTGCCGGAATTTCCGTACGACGTCGTAGTCCCCCATCTGATGGTAAGCGTTCCATTGTTTTCCGTGAACGACCAGTTAAGCGAAGCCGTGGTCGCGCAGGCCTGCCCCCCGGTGATCTTGAATGATGCGGTGGTCACCGCGTCAATGGTGTTGCATGTTTGCGCGTTAAGCGCGTAAGATATCGCAGCTACAATCAACCAGGAAAAAATCACTTGCCTTCGTGTCATGGTAGCCCCCTATCATAAAATATAGGTGAAATTGGACCCTGTGTCGCTTATAATTTCAAGAAAATACATTTGTTTCGTATCTGTTTCCATCGATGGATCGACTACTGCACCCATGTCCTTACGCCCAAATACACTCCGCCGCGGCTTGGAAAATCCGTATCTTCAAACTCCATCGAGTTATAATAGGTATAGTCGACGCCGCCGAGGAATTCAAAATGTTTTGAAATTGAAAACGCGCCTTCGATGGCGCCGATTGCTTTGATAAAACGAATGCCGTCCGGGTTCATAAGCTTGCTGTAAAAACCTTCAGGACCTTCATAGACGGACTTTGAATCGGTAGAAACGCTGAATCGGGGCGTAAGATAATTTTTAGTCCGGAGGTATAATCCCTGGGTCGGGAAAAGGCCCCCTTGATTGGTGAAATAGCCGGTTTCAACCGACGATTCGTTTTCCCATGCTTTACGAAAAGCAAACTCAAACCGTTCTTTGTATAAATTATGGCCGACTTCCAGGCTCATCGACCCTTTAAGAAAAAGGCCCCGATCAAGCGTAAAAACGTCTCGGGCATACAGCAGGGCGCCGGGGCCCACGGCAAACCCGTTTTCCTTCATCTGCTCGCTTTCATACCACCGCCCGCTCAGGCTCCACGTGAAGTTGTTGTCACCTAGCGTCACCTGGTTTCCCTTCATTTGTACTGTGTATCTGAGTAAATCGTATTTTGAATTATCATTCAGATCGGATTTATTAAGCACTCCAGCGGAAAGGTTGAAAGCGGGATCAATGGCCCAGCCTAAACTAAAGCGCGACCACAAATCCTGGTACGTGCCGGACCATGACCCGAAAACGGTGTCGGTAAAGGTGTTTATGTTGGCACCCCCCTGATCGAGGGAATAATTAAGGCCGAAATAATTGATGTCGGCAAGCACCGAAAAGTCCGAAATGGGAATGAGCCAGTACGCATTGATATTGTTGCGCGACTGCCGTTTGACCATATCGCCGCTCCATGCGTAATTCGGGTCAGCGGAAACATAATTGGTCTGGAGGAATTCGGGATAAATAGGCAAGGCGTCCCAATATTCCATATTTTTAAAGCTTAAAGACAAGGTTCCAAGGCCCGTAAATCGAAGCCCGGCCGCCACGTTATTTGAAGAAGGCAATTTTTTTTCCGAGAAAGGCGAAATTCTATCCACGGGATTGGCGTCGGGGCCATCGTAGGATAGCCGTAAAACATCGTCAAGCTCTTCGGAAAGGAGGATGTCCCATGCAGGGGACAGAGGCAATGTTGCGTTAAAGACGCCGTACAAAAGGCCCGCATTGCTCTTGTAAACGCCTGATCCCGATCGCGATTCACCTAATACATCGTATCCCTTAAATTCAAATTGATAGTCGGCGAAAAGAGAGGCAGCAAGGAAAAAAATCGCCACCACCGCTGCTTGTTTCATGGTTTTTCCGCTCTTAATGTATCGCGTCATATGGACATACCTTGACGCACCGGCCGCACAACTGACATTTTGATGGATCGATGACCGCCTTGTTCCCGATTATCGTTATCGCGTCGTATTTGCATACTTTCACGCACGCGCCGCAGCCGATGCACGAGGTCTCTTCAACGGTCAAAAACGCCTCTTTGCTCGGGTTTACGCAGCCCTGGAAACATCCGAGGCACAGCAGGATAAAAACAACGGCGCTTCGCAGGTTTTTTTTCATCGGGCCGCTCCGTATGAACAGGTGATGACGCACAGCCGGCAGCCGATGCACTTTCCAACGTTAACCACGGCTTTTCCTCTGTCGATTTTTATGGCCGTGACCGGGCAGGAGCGGACGCAATCGCCGCAGCCCACGCATTTTGCCTTGAGTATCGTGGATTTGTTCACTGCCTGCGCTGAGGCAAAAACCAAAATGCACAGCAGAAGCAGACAATCGAACAAAGCCATTGTTTTTTTCATAGAATTATTCCGCCGCGGCAGGTTTTTCGGTTTTCGGCGCTGGTTTTTCCTCTGTAATGGTCTTTTCCCGCGGCTCGACTTTTTCCGCATTTGCAAGGGAACCCTTGGAAGCGACAAACTTTATGGCCTTGACAGGACAATTCTTAATGCAGGTCCCGCAGGCATTGCATTTTTTAGGGTCCACGACGCAGGAAATGATCGTGGTGTCTTTTAGGGTCTTGATGATCGCCTTCGAAGGACAGCACTTGAAACATGTCCCGCATTTTATGCATTTTGAATGGTTGATGAATGCGACTTGTTTTGTCGCCACCGCTCCGTAGACAACCAGAGAAATTCCCAGCAGATACACGATTGTTTTCGTCAATGAATGTTTTATGGGATGCTCCTTTGATTAAATATTTAAGAAATTGCGTTTGCTGTATAATATATGGCAGAAACTCAGCGCGCGCTATGTCTTTGTACAAATTTCAAAATCAGTCATCCAGCGTTGCTGTACCGCCAAAAAACTGCGTTCTTGAACGAATTTGAGGGATTTTGCTTGACACGATGAATGGAGGCGGCACCCAGAGTTGAACTGGGGAATAAAGGTTTTGCAGACCTCTGCCTTACGACTTGGCTATGCCGCCCTGAAAGGAAAATTTCCCTGAAATTGGGTACAAAAGAATGGAGCGAGAGACGAGACTTGAACTCGCGACAGCCACCTTGGCAAGGTGGTGCTCTACCAACTGAGCTACTCTCGCATCATAAATTTGAGTTAAAGATACTATTTTCCGAAATTAAGAGTCAATAAGTATGGCAAAAAACATGCGGAAGTTTTTTTTACTGGTTTACGCCGCCCGGGTTCCACGATTGAGCGGTAAATAGAATAAGCGCAATAAAGACCATCATTCCAATTGCAAGTTTAATGGATGTTGAAAAGTCGAGTTCTTTCTTGATGATCTTTATTTTCTGCGCCTGCGCCAGGCCGGTTGCGCCTGGATTTGCGTTTAAGGAATCGGCGACTTTCTGAACGCTTCCTTGACGCGCTCCCGCCGTGTCCGGGACCGTTTGAGCGGGCGCCGAAAAACATGCTGAAATCATAAGAAGCATGAGGAATCTTTTCATGAAACGTTTCCCAACAACGTTGACACTAATCTGTTTATTTCCCTGGGGTTTCCTTTCCCTTTTGTCAGCTTCATCGCTTCTCCGACAAAGAAACCCACAATCTTTTTTTCTCCGGCCCTGTATCGGGCGACTTCCGCCGGGTTTTGGGCAAGAATGTCCCTCACCACCTTTTCCAGGGCATCGGTATCGGATATCTGTTTAAGCCCCTGCTCTTCAACGATAACATCCGGGTCCTTATCCTGAACTTCGATCAGATCGAAAACCTTTTTCGCGGCTTGCGCCGAAACAGTGCTTTTCGAAACCAGGCATAAAAGGTTTCCCAACCGTTTTGGAGTAACTTTGAGCGTTTCAACTCCGGCGCCCTTGTCTTTTTGAAGGCGCAAAACCTCGCTCATTACCCAGTTTGCCGCAAGTTTCGCGTCATTACTGTATTGCAGGGTTTGTTCATAATAGTCGGCAACGGCCCGACTTGAAACGAGTATTTCCGCCATGTACGGCGTCAGCCCATGTCCGGACATAAACCGTTTCCGCTTCTCATGTGGAAGCTCGGGAAGGCCCTTTTTCAAAGTTTCAATTCGAGCATCCTCCACAATAAGCGGCAGAAGGTCGGGTTCGGGAAAATACCGGTAATCGTGCGCGTCCTCCTTTGAACGCATGGGAACCGTGCAGCCGTTCTGCGCGTCCCATAAAAACGTCTGCTGGACGATCGTGCCGCCGGTTTCAATGACTTCCTTCTGCCTGAGCACCTCATATTCAAGAGCCTTTTCAACGCCACGGAACGTGTTCATGTTTTTCAGCTCGATCTTCGTGCCGAGCCGCTTCTGCCCTGCGGGCCGCAACGAAACGTTGGCGTCGCACCGGAGGCTGCCTTCCTCCATGTTGCAGTCGCATACGTTAAGATATTCGAGGATCTGTTTTATGGCCATGAGATACGCGTAGGCATCACGGGGACTGTGCATTTCGGGTTCGCTGACGATTTCGATGAGCGGCGTGCCGCACCGGTTGACGTCAAAGAGCGAGTCGGCGTCCTGGTCATGAACGAGCTTGCCGGCGTCCTCTTCAAGATGGATGCGCGTTATCCCTATCTCCTTTGCGTGCCCGTCGACTTCAATGGGGACTTTTCCGCGTTCGCACACGGGCATATCGTATTGTGAGATCTGATAGCCCTTTGGCAGGTCGGGATAAAAATAGTTCTTGCGGGCGAATATCGACTTGCGCGCAACCGTGCAGTTTACCGCGAGCCCCATTCGAATTGCCATGTCAACCGCCGCGCGGTTAAGCACCGGCAATGTTCCCGGAAGCCCGAGGCATACCGGGCACCCCCTTGAATTGGGCTCCCCCCCGAAAGCCGATCTGCACCCGCAGAATATCTTTGTATTCGTCAACAATTGCGCATGGACTTCGAGGCCGATCACCGTTTCAAACTCCACCTGCGTCCTCCATTTACTGTTCCATTAAAATTCTAAACGCGATGTTCTTTTTCGCCAATACGCTGTCGCCAAACGCCTGCGCCGATTCCTTCGACCCAAAGGAACCGATGCGCACCCGATAAATATTTTTATTATTGCTTATCGCGGCAACCGTGGCGACATTCGCGCAGAACCGTTTGAGTTCGGCGCTTAAGGCCTGCGCGTTTTCAAGGGCCCCGAAAGCACCCACCTGCAAGTAGTACGCGTTTTTATCTTCAACAACCTTTTGTGCGGTATCGGAGGAACCATCCGCCGTATCCTTGCTGCTTAATAAGCCGGTTTGCGCCATCAGTTTTTTCGCCTCATCCACCAGCGATGTTTCCAGAAGGCCTTTTTTTTCCTCAAGCAGGGCCTCCATATTTATTGCCTTCTGCTTCTCTCCCGCATGGGCATAACAAGCAAATTTTAAGGCCAGCGCCGCAGATGACCACTGGGCCGAATCCGGCTGATTCACCACTTCGTCAAAAACGGCCAACGCCTGCGCATACTCTTTACGTTCATACAACAATGAACCAAGATACAAACGCGTCGTCCCGGACGAGCTGTCACCGGACAGAACGCCCTGCAATAGCGCTTGCGCGAGCGAATCCCGTTTGTTGCGCATGGCGCACAGGGCGTATAAGTCAACGTATGAAGCCCTCTTGTCAAGATTGCACGCGGCGCCGCAATAGCTTTCGGCTTTGGCGTAATTCGCCATCATGTAGGACATGCAGGCCAGATGATAATAAGCGTCCGCGCGCACCGAGTCGGGATTCGACGTCAAGGCCGCCAATTTTTTATACGACGCTCTCGCGGCGGCCGCGTTGCTCGTAAGCTTTGCAAGCGTTATCTGGATATTCGGATCGGAGGGCTTTTTTAAAATTGCTTTCTGCAAACACGCCCGCGCGCTGTCAAACTCGCTTTTTTCCACCATGGCCAGACAATCGCCGGAAGAATGGGCCCTGCCCGCGATGCAACACGCAAGAACGGCCACCCTATAAAAAGAAATTTTTATTAATGCATAATAGAAATGGCGGTCCATGTTCGTGTTTCATGTCCTATTCAGAACTATGCGGTAAACCAACAGGTCCAGAATCCTCATCAGGTGGGACTTTTAAAGACGCGTGCTCTAAAATAGCGATTTTTTCTTCTAACTCTTTTATTGTCTTGCTTTTCTTATACATGGTTGATTTCAGGGTAATAAACTGATACAGCGCCACTGCAAAGCCGACGATAAGCCCCAGGCACAGGGCGCCTACAACATAGAGATAAATAGGAATCGCTGCCGTCTGATAGGTAAAAATCATGGCCGGAACGTGTTGCTTGAACGGGTCCTGGGAAAATGTCACGATAATAACGAACGCCACGCAAAAAGCGCAGACAAATAATGTTATCCATTTAATCAAGGTCATTTTTACGTCCTTTCGCACACGAGTGTCATACCGCTTGATCGCAGAGCACGTATGTGTAAAATCGTTCCTGCGATGGCATCTTCGCAAGCGAGTAATGCTCTTTTGCACCCGATGTTCCGCCCCATCCAGAGTTTTTCCCGTCCGCGCTGCCGCTCTGTAAACAATACGTCCATTTCTTTTCCGACCATCGAGGCATAGCGCTCCCTGGTGATTTTCGTCTGCGCGTCGATGAGCGCGGCCAGGCGTTCTTTTTTTTGGGCTATCGCAACATCGTCGGCCATATCGGCGGCGGCGGTCCCTTCCCTTTTTGAATACGCGAACATGAACGCCGTGGTAAACCTTACGCTTTTAAAAAGTGACAAGGTCTGTTGAAAATCATCCTCCGTTTCCGAAGGGAACCCCACCATTGCGTCGGTGGTGATGTCCATGCCCGGCGCCAGATTTTTAATGGCATCAATCCGTTCCAGATACGCCTCACGGGTATAGTTGCGGTTCATGAGGCCGAGGATTCGGGTTGAACCCGATTGCACGGGGAGGTGAATATGCTTGCAAAGTTTTGGCAGGCACGCCATCGTGCGTATCAATTTTATGGAACAGTCCTTGGGATGGCTCGTGGTAAAGCGTATGCGTTCCAGTCCGTCAATTCCCTGCATTTTTTCGAGTACATCCGCAAAATCGCAGGCCCCGTCTCTATACGAATTCACGTTTTGCCCGAGCAACGTGATTTCTTTTACGCCTTTGTCAATGAGGCCGCGCACAATGCCCTCCAGCTTCGCTGACGGGATTGATTTTTCTTCCCCGCGAACATACGGCACCACGCAATAGGAACAGAAATTATTGCAGCCGCGCATGATCGGAACAAAAGCGCTCACCCGCGCGGCTCCATTCTCCGATTGGCGGGCCAGGGGCGACAATGTTAAAACGGCGTCGATGTCGCTGACGAACGCCGCAAGGTCTTTGGCCCCGACCACCCTGTCGATGCCCGGGATTTCTTCGACCAGCGTTTCTCCCAGGCGCTGCGCCATGCATCCAACGACCCATAGTTGCTGATCGCGTTTGTTCTTTTTCTTGTGCCGGGCATACTGGGCAATGCGGGCCTTGGCCCGCGTCTCCGCGTGTTCACGCACGCTGCACGTATTTACCACGACAAGATCGGCAGATGCGGCGGTTTCCGCTTTGTAGTAGCCCCTCGTCGCAAGAGCATGAGCAAGCATGTCGGAGTCGGCAACATTCATCTGGCAACCGAATGTTTCAAAATATGCGGAGGGCATGCAGGTATTTCTTGTTTGGTAAAGATAGATTATATATGCAAATTTTAAAAATAATACCGGCTTGTTTGGATAACCTAAAAATGCGGAATTTTTACGCCATCAGATTCAGGAGGG
>JBAVGL010000540.1:0-6962 GCA_049684795.1 Chitinivibrionales bacterium
CTATTTTTAATAAATAATTTCATTTACTTAACTCAAGCTAAACCACCTCACCCCTGCCGCTTTGCGTCTTCCCCTCTCCTTGCTAAGGAGAGGGGACACAGGGGTGAGGTTTTCTGAGTATTCAATAATCAGGATTTCTTTTCGTAATTTATAGGTAGAAAAAACCATAACCAGGAGTAAAAAAAATATGAATTACCTGAAAACAACATTATTACTGGGTGTCCTCACGGGAGTTCTGGTCGTGTTCGGGCAGTTAATCGGCGGCTCACATGGCGCAATGATGTTTTTAATAATTGCCGCAATCATGAATTTTATCGCGTACTGGTTCTCGGACAAGATCGTTCTCATGTCTTACCGCGCCCGGCAAGCAGGGCCGGAGGACGCTCCCAAACTTTATAATGTTGTCAAGCGGCTTGCGGAGCGCGCGGATATTCCAATGCCTAAAGTCTATATCGTAGAAAACCCGTCGCCAAACGCCTTTGCCACGGGCCGAAACCCGCGGCATGCTTCCGTTGCGGCCACAACGGGCATCCTCCAGATATTAAGCGAGGAAGAGCTCGAAGGCGTCATGGCCCATGAGCTCTCGCACGTGCGGAACCGGGACATTTTAATCAGTTCCATCGCGGCGACCATTGCCGGGGCCATAACGCTTATCGCGAACGTGGTGCAATGGGGCGCGATGTTCGGGGGTTCTTCGCGCGATGAAAATGACCGGGGCAATATTTTTGTCATGCTCGCCATGGCAATTCTGGCGCCCATCGCGGCGATGATCATCCAGATGGCGATTTCGCGGTCGCGCGAATATGCGGCGGACTACGCGGGAGCTAAGCTCTGTCGCAAGCCCCTGGCGCTGGCGAGCGCGCTCGGACGCCTGGAAAATACCGTCCGGCAGATCCCGATGCAGGGCGGCAGCCCGACCACCGCGCACCTCTTTATTGTCAATCCCTTCCGCGGAGGGGTGATGCGCAATCTTTTCAGCACTCACCCGCCCATGGAAGAGCGGATCAGGAGGCTTGAACGGTTGTCGCGGGAGATGTGATCTTCACCTGCTTGAGTTTGATGCCCGCCTTTTTTGCGATGTCGATCACATGTTGATCGCGGTAAAACTCCCCGTAAAATATCCTCTGTATGCCGCTGTTGGCGATCAGCTTGAAACAATGCCAGCAGGGTGAGGCGGTCACGTAAATATCGGCCCCATTGACGGAAACGCCATTTTTTGCGGCCTGGATGATTGCGTTGGCCTCGGCATGGACCGTGGCGATGCAGTGGCCGTTTTCCATCATGTGGCCGACGTCGTCGCAATGAGGCATGCCGCGCACGCTGCCGTTATAGCCTGTTGACAAAATAGTTTTCTGGCGCACGATGACGGCGCCCACATGCTTGCGGTCGCACGTTGACCGGGTTCCTGCCTGAATGGCTATTTTCATGAAATATTCGTCCCATGGCGCGCGCCGTTTTTTCTTTCCGGCAATACCTTTGTGCTGCATATCGAATCCTTGTGTTTTATTGGCCTAAGGTCGGGTTGTCAATCATTTCAATGCGCTCCTGGTGGCGGCCGCCTTCAAAAGGGGTGGTAAGCCAGGCCAAGAGGATTTTGGAGGCTAGCGCATACGGCGTAATTCTTCCGCCCAGTACGAGAACATTGGCGTCGTTGTGTAAACGCGAAAGTCTTCCCATTTCTTCCGTCAGGCAGAGCGCCGCGCGCACTTTTTTAAAGCGGTTGGCAACAATCGAGGCGCCGATGCCCGTGCCGCAGATGATTATTCCCCGTTCACACTCGCCACTGGACACGCCCCGCGCTACTTTTGCCGAATACAAAGGGTAATTGCTTCGCTCTTCGCTGAAGGCGCCCACGTCCTCACTTGTATAATTCAAACGGGCAAGTTCGGATTTGATATATTCCTTCATGGCAAATCCTGCGTGATCGCTCCCGATGATGATCTTGTTTAGAGGTTGCTGCATTTTTCCCCTTTTGCAAAAATAAGTGATTGCTGAATACCGCTCACTGAGCGAAGCGGAAGTGAGCTTGCGTGCAAATAAGTTCCCTTCGGCTTCGCTCAGGGAACGTGAATACTCATAAAAATAATTTGTTGAAGCAACGAAACCGCTTTTAAAATAGACACTTTAAATCTGCCTGCCGAAGCGGCAACGCAGGCAGGCAGATAAGTCTCTGTACGCAGGACTTATCTACGCAAAAAGCCCTGCGGGATAAGTCGGATACAGAGACTAAGCTCTCGGATGGGCTTGCTTATAAACTTTCAGAAGATGCTCTTTTGACATGTGCGTATAAATCTGGGTCGTGGACAGCGAGGCGTGGCCGAGGAGCTCTTTTACCGCGCGGATGTCCGCGCCTCCGTCGAGCAGGTGCGTCGCGAAAGAGTGGCGCAGGACGTGGGGGCTCTTCTTTTTCTGCTGGCTTACCTTGCCGATTTCGGCCGATACGATCCGTTCGATGTGGCGCCGCGAAAGTCGTTGATCTTTTGAGTTTGTGAAGAGCGGCGAATCCGGCCTCGCGGTGTCCGGCCGCATCTGGAGATAGCTGTCAAGCAGGGCCACGAGTTGGTCTGTCACTGGAACGATCCGTTCTTTATTGCCCTTTCCCAGAACTCTTACGGTACGCTTGCGCGCGTCAATGCTGTCCCTGTTGCATGCGTAGAGTTCCGAAAGGCGCAGGCCGCTCCCATAGA
The DNA here is from genome assembly GCA_049684795.1 of Chitinivibrionales bacterium. GTDB lineage: Bacteria > Fibrobacterota > Chitinivibrionia > Chitinivibrionales > FEN-1185 > JBAVGL01. The sequence continues at coordinate 2,688 of JBAVGL010000540.1, forward strand.
ACAATTCGACGATTGCCCTGTTTCGCAGAACATTGATTGCGTTTCCGGAAGGGTCCGGCGGCGAAATGCTCTGGCCGTTTGCCGGTTCGGCCAGGGCGACAGCCTGTTTTTCGGTCAGAAACGCGGGCAAAGGTTTGTCGAGTTTTGGCGTTGAGATGAGTTTTGCCTGATTGACGGAAAGAAGATGCCGCTTAACGCAATATTTTGAAAAAGATTTCAAGGCCGCCACCTTCCGGGCGATCGACCGGGGCTTGAGCTTGTGGTCGCCCAGGGAATAGGTGAAGGCGCGAAGCACGCGCTTTTCCATGATCGATTCCAATGTTTCGGCCCCTGCCACGTTTTTGACGAATTCCTTGAATTGGCCGAGGTCGCTTTTATAAGCGCTTACCGTGTGTTCGGAATAGCCCTTTTCTTTTTGTAAATACTCAAGGAAGGAGTTAAAAGCTGAGAGAAAATCCGCCATGTTTTTTACCCGGATATTTCAACGGAAGCGCCGATTTTTAATTTGAGCTCTTTTGCCGCATTTCCCTGGTTGATTGAAATTTCTAAAAAACCGGCGGACCCGATAATGCCCAGTGCCTTTCTCTTTGGAACATCGTCGTAGCTTGAACAAACAGGAACAGGCCCATTGTTTCTGAATTTAACCCGCAATTGCCCGGGGTAGAAATCAACAAGATGGTTGGCTTCGATAGTTGTTATGCAATTACCGAACCGGTCGATATAGATGACCTCTCCATGAACACGATTGTTTTTGAATATAACCTGAGGAGTTTTATAGTGCACAAATGACGTTTTTTCAGGCCCGAACTTTTCGAAAGCAACGCTTTTGCTGAGGTAGGCCGCGACAGGGCCGAAAATGTCGCGACCATGGAAGGTCGTGCTGATTGATTTTCTAAAATAACGGATGTTTTCCAGGCTTCGAACAGTTGGTTTTCCCGCTTTTTTGAATGCGAGCGACAGCACGCCATTGTCAGGACCGACAAAGTAATAGGGGCCAGATTTGACGGCCAGCACTTTACGTTCGCCGCCCACGCCCGGGTCCACGACCACGACGAATATCGTTCCCCGCGGAAAATCGGAGTAGCTTAACAAAAGCGAAAAAGCCGCGGAACGGACATCGCCCGGGGCGATCGCATGGGTGATGTCAACGAGCGTCGCGCGCGGATTAATATTCAGCACGGCGCCTTTCATGCTCCCGGCGAAATGGTCCGCGGTCCCGAAATCGGTGATAAGGGCAATGATACTCATTTTTTGATTTGCCAAAACCCTCTTTGACGGACTGCCAGGCCGCCCATAATGATATTATCCCTTAATCGCCTCTCCCGAAACCTTGACTAAAAGCTCATTGACCCGTTTCGAATACGCCAGCGGGTCTTTCACCATCTGTCCTTCGGCGATAAGGGCCTGGTCGAAAAGCAGTTTCACCCATTCCTCAAGCAGCGGGGATTTTGCGTCTTTTTCGTAAAGGGCGTTTAAGTTGCCGAAAATCGGGTGTCCGCCGTTGATTTCAAAAATGGGCTTGGCGGGCGAATATTCCTGGCCCATGGCTTTCATCATTTTTTCCATGTAGGCGCCCATGTCATGCTCGTCGGCCACCAGGCAGCACGGACTTTCCTTCAGGCGTGTGGTCACCCGCACTTCCTTGACGGAGTCGGAAAGGATGTTCTTAATCCTCTCCGTGAGCTTTTTAAAGGTCGATTCGACCTTGGACTTCTCCTTCTTTTCGTCCTTTCCAAGATCGCCCAGGTCAACGTCGCCCTTGGTGATCGACCGGAGCTCTTTGCCTTCAAAATTGTAAATATTCGGGACGATCCATTCATCGATGGGATCGAGCATATACAGCACCTCGATGCTCTTTTCCCTGAACACTTCGAGGTGCGGACTTTTTTCCACGATGGCCCGGTTTTCCCCGCTGATGTAATAAATATATTTCTGCCCTTCGCGCATACGGCCTGCGTATTGTTTCAGGGAAACCACGTCGTCCTTCGATTCGCCCATTGATGACTGAAACCGGACAAGCTCCAGAAACTTTTCCTTGTTTTCAGGATCGGAATGCAGACCTTCCTTAAGCACCGGACCGAACTGCTGCCAGAAGTTGAGATACGCCTTCGGGTCTTCCTCGGACAATTCCTTGAGTTTGCCGAGGACTTTTCCCGTCAGGCCTTTTTTCATCTTTTCAACGATCGGGTTGTGCTGGAGCATTTCGCGCGACACGTTGAGCGGAAGGTCTTCCGAGTCCACCACGCCCTTGACAAACCGCAGATATTCCGGAAAGAGGTCCTTGCAGTCGTCCATGACGAAAACCCGCCGCACGTACAGCTTGACGCCATGCTTGCGTTCCGGGAAAAAGAGGTCCATCTGGGCCTTTCCGGGAATGAAAAGGACAAAGGAGTATTCCAATATGCCTTCGGTTTTGCTGTGCAACGTCAGCGCGGGCGCTTCAAATCCGCCCAGGACTGTTTTGAAGAAGTCTTCGTACTGTTCCGTGGTTATTTCGGAAGGCGGCCGTTTCCATAAAGGTTTTGTTTCATTAATTATTTCGTCTTTGCCTTTGTCATTGGGCAAATGAATGGGAAATGCAATAAAATCCGAGTATTTTTTGATGATTGTGCGTATCTGCCAGTCTTCCGCGTAAACGCTGTCTTCGTCCTTCAAATAAATAATGACGTCCGTGCCCCGTCCCTGTTTGTCGGTTTCCTTGATCGTGTAATCGCTGGAACCGTCCGACTCCCACTCAACGGCTTTGTCTGCGGCACCCGCCCGCTTGGTGATAAGTTTGACGCTTGAGGCCACCATGAAAACCGAATAAAACCCCACGCCGAACTGGCCGATCATATTCGAATCGATTTTCTGGTCACCCGTCAGCCTTTCCAGAAACGCTTTTGAGCCGCTTCGGGCAATGGTCCCGATATTCTGGATCACTTCTTCCCTGGTCATTCCTACACCATTATCGGAAATGGTGATTGTTTTTGCGGTTTTATCCAGCTTGATATGGATGCTCAACTCCGTATCCTCGGCAAGGATATCTTTGTTGATGAGCGATTCGAAGCGCAATTTGTCCAGTGCATCGGACGCGTTTGATATCAACTCGCGCAGGAACACCTCTTTGTGAGTATACAGCGAATGTATCATGAGATGCAGCAATTGCTTAACTTCGGTTTGGAATTCCAGCCGTTGCCCTTCCTGGGTTGCTTTTTCAGCCATAGATTTACCTCCATTTTCAACAATGATTAACGAGATTAAAGTGATTACTCTGATTCTAACTAATCTGCCGAGGGGCAGATAAGGTTCTGTACGGGTTAATTATCTACGCTAAACGCGTATATAATTCGCCTACAGAACCTAAGGAATAAAATCTTTTTTTAAAAAAGAAAATAATATATGCAGGATTTTTGTATTATTAGAAACTCTTTTTTGAAACAGCCATGCGATTTGCATGGATATTTCAAATTTAGAGTTTCTTATCTGCCTAAGGGCAGACTACGAAGAATTATTAAAAAATGATTAAAGTTATCGGATAAAATGCCGAAAAAACTAAATGGCGGACTCCATCCGAATGGGGTTCTTAAGATATTTGGTCTTTATTTTGGAGTACTACTTATGCCTGTTGATGCGGTATCAGCCTATTCAACCAATACGACCCTTTATAAATATTCCTCAGGTCAGGGATCGGCTCCGGCCCCCAAGAAAAAGGACGACGGGTTTTCCGAGGAAGATCAAGAAAAGGTCAAAGAGCTTACGAAACGCGATCAGGAAGTAAGGGCGCATGAGCAGGCGCATATCGCGGCTGGCGGCCAGTATGTCAAGGGCGGCGCGACATATCAATATCAAAAAGGGCCGGATGGAAAAATGTATGCGGTGGGCGGAGAGGTAACGATCGACACCTCGCCGGTCAAAGGCGATCCACAGGCGACCGTCGCAAAAATGGAAGTGGTAATACGCGCGGCCCTGGCCCCGGCCGACCCGTCGGGCCAGGACAGGTCGGTTGCCGCCCAGGCAACCCAGGAGGAGGCGCAGGCGCGGCAGGAAGAAGCCCAGTCAACAAACAACAGCGGCAAAAACGAAAAAACCTCCTCCGGAAAAGCTGAACCCCCTAAAACTTCAACATACAATAATAAAGGCATCGCCCTTTTGGGCTCCACGACAAAAAACAATAACCAAAACGGTACTACCCAGCCCGGCATTTCTTTTTCTAAAGAAATCCAAGGTTCCCTCCTGAATCTGATGGCGTAAAAATTCCGCATTTTTAGGTTATCCAAACAAGCCGGTATTATT
>JBAVGL010000541.1:0-1501 GCA_049684795.1 Chitinivibrionales bacterium
TTCCAGGCCTAAACGCCGTAAACGATTTACTGCTTCGTTCTTTTCATTGATCCCCAGCAGTGTTTTGTTTACCGCCTTCGCCAGAAATTCAATGGATTTATCGTAAGTCTCGCGGTCAACCGGGTAAGGGAAACCGTCTTTACCGCCGTGCGCAAAGCTGTAACGAGCCGGGTCGCGATAACTGGGTGCGACGCCGTACACCAGCTCTGAAATCAGGCTCAGCGCACGCAGCGTTTTCGCTCCGACACCCGATAAACCCAGTAATTTTTCAAAATCTTCCGGCTGTCTTTCGTACACACTGAGCAAAATTTTACTCAGGCTGTCAGGATGAATATCACTGACACCGATGGGATGGTGCGCCGGCAAACTAAGCGTGGTTATTTTTTTGAGGTCGGCCAGCAAATTTTCCGGTTTTGTTTCGTTGGCGATGTCCGTGATCGTTGCGCGGGCTGAATCGCTTTCGCCGGCCACCAGATTCAGCGTTGTGCCGCGGGCTTCCGTAAGGATCGCAGCGTGCGGTTCATTCACGAAATCGGTGACCGTTTCTCCGAGCCAGTGATAGCGGCGGGCATAATTGTTCGTCTCGTTCATTCCCTGTTGCACAACTGCCCAGGAACCGCGTGCGGTAAAAAGAAAAGTGTGATGATATAGTTGATAGCCATCCTGCACTGCATTGTTATCTACCTTTGCTGACATGCGGCTGGCGTACACTAACGGCGCCGGGTTCAGTGAGAGTTTCCCAGCCCATTCCTCTATTTCGGACGGTGTCTTTCGGGAGGTTTTCCCTTTGCCGCCGGCAACAAATAGCCCCAGGTCTTTCTCCATGCCCTTAACGCCTTCTTTGAGCGCGCCGCATAGCGTGGTGGTGACGCCGCTGGAATGCCAATCAAAACCCAGCACGCAGCCGAATGCCTGGAACCAGTAAGGGTGGGAAAGTCGCTGCAGCATCTCTTCCGGACCAAAATCGGATACGATAACGATCGTGATTTCCCGGGCGAGTTTGACCATGCGTTGAAAAAGCCAGGGCGGTGCCTTGCCGCCGTGGAGGGGAAGATTGGCGATACCTGTATGTCTAGGCCCGGTCGGGGTTGTCATCGCTGTCGCCCTATCAATTGTTACAGGTGCTGCAATTGCTGCTGCCGCAGCTGGCACACCCACCGCCGCCACCGGCAATCGGCGCGGTTGTTCCGAATTCATTACTGGAACGGCATGCAAACCGCGACAAAGCCCTGTTCGCCGCGCGCTTGCATTTCGGGCAGTCGGCCGGCTCACCTGATCTGCTCATCGGGCGCATTAACTCAAACTTCGTTTTGCAATCGGGGCAAACATATTCATAAATTGGCATATCGGGTCTCCACTTATAGTTTACTGATTCCGTCATATCGCGTCAACTTCCTGAACAGTGCGCCAACTTGACATTTAGCCGTGAAAATGATAGATTATTTAGTAGGGCCAGTGGAACCCGAATACACGTGCGGAGGTGCTCGATGAGGTTACACGC
>JBAVGL010000542.1:0-1853 GCA_049684795.1 Chitinivibrionales bacterium
GTTTCCAAGTGCGCCGTTCTGATAAGGAAGAAATTGGGGAAAAGGAAATTTAGGGTTACCAGAATTGATGTAAACCGAATCTATCGGAGTCCAGGCTTGAGCGGAAAAGGAAAAAATAATAAGGAAAAAAAGCAAAAAACGCATAAAAAATAATCTTATTCCCCGGGAAAATCCCAAAAAACAAACAATACCAGCAATAGTATAGTATTAGTAGGAAGAAAAGGGGTAGTGGTTCTTTAAATCCGGCGGTAGTTATTCTTCCCGGCGCTCACAGGCATTTGACCGTTCGAACGATCTTTCTTGCGAGCAAACGGGCGGATTCTTCCCAATGTTTGCGCTGCATCGAGAAGGTAAACTCGACCTTGTCCGACAAGGGGCCGTAAAAAATGGGCCGGTCGTTCATGTAATCCCAGATCAGAATGAGCGCACCGACCTCAAGATTGGCCGACTGCCTCGATTTGTCGTCCCAATAATAATCGATGTGAAAGTTGTTCCTCTTGAACTCAAGCCGCTCGACGATTATAAAGACCGCGCTATCGAGCCCGCGCGCCTGCAACGACGCTTTTTCGGGGAGCGCATATTGTGTTATGGCGCCGCTGTCCCCGGTTTGCAAGGTGACTTCCTTCATGGCGATTGAATCGGGGAACAAACCGGGCCGGTACTGGTCCGCGAGGAAAAAGGAATCGCCGCTGACAAGGGACTTGAGCTCGCCGAAGAACAACGGCAGGTAATATTTCTTTATCCTTGACTCAGGCTTGACATTCGCGCCTCCGAAGGCGTTTACGGCGTCGTTTTTATTGTTGATGACGATGCGCTCGTCCGCCGGAAAAAGGACGACGAACTTTCTGTCGGACAAATTGGCCGTCGCGTACTCGGGGCTCAGCGTATAGCGATGTTTTACCAGCATGGTATTGCATGAAGCGAGCACGCACACGAACACGGCGACCGCGAAGACTACGAGGGGTTTTTTCATGAAAAACGAGGTGGAAATCATGGAGTTGCAACAAAGTTATTTAAATACGACCAACGCATCATTCGCTTTCTGGTTCATGTAGCACAGTTTTATCCAGTCCGGGCCGGGCACGTCGTTTGAAACGCGCACTTCGTCAATCCTGCCCTTGAAATAGCAGAATCCGTCATTGCCCGGGACCGTCACCGATTGCAAGAACCTTCCGATCGTGCAATCGTTGCCCGTATTTCTGGGGACATATCCGTAATAAACATCATAGGTGCTGTCGACCAGGGCCCCGTCAACGTACAAATACTGCTTGTTTCCCGCCCGTATCCCCACAAGATATTTCCACGTATTTGAAACGGCCGCGACGTCAGTGGATTCCCATCCCTGATTATCGTGGTATTCCACGAACTCCCACGTCGAAACCGGGGTCATGGACCAGTTCTGTTTTAAATAATACTGTTCATGCCCTTTTGAAAATATGCAATGGTTCATCGTGTCAAGAGTGTCCGCGTTTACCCACGCTGAAACCGAATAATGGCCGTTTTCGGGAAAATTCAACACCGAGTTGGCGGTGCCGGGTATCTGGATGTAACTTGAAACGCCGTCAAATTCCTGCGCCAGACCGATATTGCCCTGCGCCGAGGCGGTGGCGTTCATGCCCATGGCCATGCCGTCGAAATGATTGCCGGTGGCGTCGCTGGCAACGCCGTTTCCCTGCTGCGCGAAGTGCCAGACGCCCTGAAAACCGTTCGCGGTATCGAACACCGCGCAACTGTTCGACTGGCTGACGGCATTGGAATTTCCCCAGCGAAGGGTGATGAACTGCGACGCGCTGTTTCCAAACACCGTATCGACCTTAACCCAGATTTCCGCCTGTTGCTGCAGGGAATCCCAT
>JBAVGL010000543.1:0-8271 GCA_049684795.1 Chitinivibrionales bacterium
GACCGTCTCCCCTAACACGAAACAACGGCCAGGTCCAGGGCGCGGGGATATACCTGTTTAAAAGCGATGCCGCGAACAAAAAATGAAACCGTTAAAAGCCTGGCTCCCGATTATCCGCACGTAATGTTCCCAAATTAAACACGCCAAAAGAATAAGCCTCCGTTATTTTTGGGGAGGCTTATTCTTATATTGTGCCCTGCAGCGGGCACTATGATTTTATTCCTGGTCAACGCCTATGAACGGCGCTGGCTATGTATGGCAGCCAGACGCCGAGGCAAGGTCGCGCTATTTTATTATGCTCCTTGAAGCGCACCGCGCCTGGCCGATAGTCCCATAAATCAAGTAAAGACCAGGGGCTGCCTTGGTTCCTAAATCGAAATCATGTTCTCCTTGTGAAACATTATTTTTCTTCAAGCGGCCGATGAGACTGCCGCTCAGATTGTAGACCCCTACATCAACGTCGGCCTGAGCGTTGAGGGTCATGCTTATACCGAACGATGCGCCGTGATTTCGCAAGGCTGCCTGGATAAGCCGCGGCGATGCGCTCCAGACGATGTTATCGTTTTTGGGACTGCCAACGATGTCGGTCACGGTCCCGCCGTTAACGGTTATGGTTTTGTTCAATCTGATATCAGCGGAAGAGGCGCCTACCATTAATTTGACTTGATTGCTTTCAACCACAAAACTTGTTTTGGTCGAGTCAAAATACGCAAGGTTCCTTCCCTGGAGCGTCAGGGTCACGGTCTTCGTCGTTCCTGCGGGAATGGCCACGCGCGCGAACCCTTTCAGCTCCTGCATTGGTCGCGGGACCGCAGAAGTCACATGCGAAACGTACAGCTGGACCACCTCTTCGCCGTCAACGGTTCCGGAGTTCTGGACATCGACATTTACGGCTATGGAGCCGTTTGCGTCAAGCGCGTCGGCGCTTGTCGTAAGGTTGGAATACGTAAATGTCGTATAGCTCAAACCATACCCAAAGGGGTAGAGCGGCGTTCCCTTGAAATACATATAGGTTCTGCCGTCGCGGATATTATAGTCCATCATGGTGGGAAGATCCGTAAGCGCCCGGACCCATGTCTGAGTGAGCCTGCCGGCCGGATTATAAACGCCGAACAGAACATTGGCCAGCGCGTTTCCCATTTCCTGACTGCAATGCGTCATATGGACGATTGCGGGAAGACTGTCCTTTTCCCAGGTAATTGCATAGGGAAAACTGCTGATGAGCACGAGAATGGTTTTGGGGTTCGCGGCATGCACCTGCTCGATCATGGTTTCTTGGGTCGCGTTAAGGGCGATCTGGGTTCTGTCTATCCCCTCCTTGCCCTCACTGGGATCCGAACATACTCCCCATCCGGCGGCGCAGGTCGGATGGTTTCCCGCGAAGACAATGGCTACGTCGGACGCCTTGGCCGCATTGACCGCGGCGCTATTGGTGTTGTCGGCGGCATAGTTTATAGTGACCCCGGTCCCGACCAGGGCGGTGATCCCGGCGTGCGGGGTGATTTTATACGGAGCGGTCCCGCCGTACCAATCCTTAGTGACCGAATCTGCTTCAGATCCGATAATGGCGATCGATTTCAGGGTGGTCTTGTCGAGGGGAAGCTGATTGCCCGTATTTTTCAACAACACTATTGATTTCTCGGTCACCAACAACGCGGCCGCCTTATGCGCGGCTGATTGAGCGGGGTCGGAGGTTCCCACGCTGGCGTAGGGCACCATTGAAGGCGGATCGAAAACGCCCAGCCTCATCTGGGTCCTTACAACGCCTCGTAAGACCGTGTCGCGATCGGCGGCCGTTATTAAATTATCGGTGATTGCCTGGGGAAGGGCCGTCGAATACGTTCCATCCAAATACTGGTTTATACCCGCCTTGGTGCAGCCCGCGCAGGCTGCTTCCATACTGGTATACCATTTGTGGCCGCCGTTAACCATCCCCGCGCTCACCGCGCTGCCGTCGGTGCTGATGCACCCGTCGACTCCCCATTCTTTTATCGTTACTCTTTTTATCACGGGGTGGACGGTGCACGGAGTATCATTATAAGCATTGTAAGCGCACATATAGCTGTTGGCGCCGCCTTCCATGACACCCATGCGGAAAGGGACCGAATAATATTCCCGAAAGAGCCGTTGATCGAAATTCGAGGAAGAACTCATGCGGTTCGCTTCATTGCTGTTTGCCAGGAAATGCTTGACCAGGTCTATTCCCTGGTAATATGTGGGATCATTTCCCTGTACCCCGTGTATCATGCCGATGCTCAGGCTGCCGGTTAAAAAGGGATCTTCGCCATAGCACTCTTCGGTCCTGCCCCAGCGCGGGTCCCTGCCGAGGTCGGAATTAGGAACGCGCATAATGAGGCTTCCTGAATGGGAACGCTCCCACATGTACCGGTATTCGTTGGCTTCGATGGCTCCTGCCTGCCGAAGCATGGCCGTGTCCCATGTTTCACCCAAACCGTATGCCTGACAAAACTGCGTGGCGGTACCCTGGCCGGCGCCATGCAGTCCTTCACAATGACCGGACATTCTAAAACCAAGACGGGGAAAAGTATCGGCGGGCCAGTCCTTCATAAGTCTTATTTTTTCGGTGTCCGCCGCTACGGAAAGAAAATTATTGATTCTGTCATTCATCCCCAGAGTGGGATTTTGAAACGGAAACTTGTAGGTTTGAGCGAAAGAAGCGGTTAAACCTATTGTACTCAAGAAACAAAACGCCGAAATCCAAGTGCACAAGGATTTCATAAAAGTCCTCCCTCTTGTTATTTTAACGTTTAACTATCTTACCTATATTCAAATAAAATCTCCACTGATATAAACCAATATAAACTAATATATATCAAATATAAGCATAAAAAAGTATCTACGCCATATTTTTTATCTTTTTTTTCCTATAAAAAAAGCCTTATTTTGGTTCCAAATATAAGCATAAAATAACATCTATGCCATATTTTCTACCTTTTCTTCCCACAAAAAAGGCCCGATTTTGGTTCCAATACGCAGGATTTTTAACTATTTGTTTGCAGTGAACTAACCTGCTCGTTTCAATATGCCTGCCGATAATCCCGCTTTGTCCTCCTTTTCTCCCATTTTTCTTGCCTTACCGAATCGCGTAAATCAATATTATATGTTAAGCGGCCGTTCAATTTCTTGTTGAAAATGTGGAAGTATTGATAGGTTAGTGCCAAAGAAAAAAAGAAAGAATAGCAATCAAGAGAACGAAAGCACTATCTGTGCCGTATAACTTTTTACACCCTCATATATTCCTGTGATCTATTTTGAATAAGGGAGAGATTATTATATGCATTTGCAACAGACAAAACGCGAAAGTCGAGAGTCCGGGGGACCTCAATATTATTTTCACGACCTAATACCCGAGGCAAAAAACACCTTCGAAAAAAAGGGGCTGTTCATGTGGCTCTGGTAACCCCTTATGGAGCAACAAAATCAGATTACCTTGCAGTTGCCACGGACAAGAAATTAGATAAAAGAAACCGTCCAATTCCAGGGCAAGTAGGACATGATCGGATTCAAAAGGGTAATGCAGAGGGAAGTATCGGTGAGTCTATTCGGGATTGGTACAGGCTGCAATCCGGTGATTTTGAGAGAATTGATGTTGATATTGAAATCCGCGATAAAGCCTTTTACGTAACTCCCTTAATTTGCAAATATGCAAATTCAACAAAGCGTGTTACCCTCCCTCGTATCGAAAAGCCACTTACTTTCACGAAGGTATCGAAGCCCATTTTGGCTCAAGCAAATGGCAGCAATGACAAAGGAGATTCCATGGCTTATTTCATGGTGCAAGGAAGAATTCCAACGAATTTCTAAAGATCATTGTCAGCCAACATGGCTAGCGCACATTCAAGAGACTGACATCCTTCGGGCATCCGGACCGCTCAAGCATTTAGGCATGGCTCTCGGCGGGTTCGTCGGCAAGGGTTATGATTGCCTGACTGCTTTTAACTTCGGTAATTTTCCAACATACACAATACCAGTTGAGTTGAAACGCAATAGCGATGGGTTCACCTATCAACTGCAGAAGTATGGGAAAGATGAGTTATCGCGAGCAGTGTTGCTCTGCGCAACTCAAGGACGCAAAGTAATCCCAAGTCATATTGACATTATCGAGTTGGAGGCATTGGCTAATTTCAATCTCCAAGAGCTTGCGAAATATCGATGAATATTTACAAAGACATTTGCCCTATCGACGAACCAATTAGCGCAGAACGGCAAAGCGCAAAACGTCATTACGGCGTTCATCCTTACTTTACAAGGCGTCCTTATAATGTAGTAAAAAAATATATACTGCATTATTCGAGAGAAGGCGATAAAGTAATAGACCCGTTTGGTGGCTCAGGAGTAACTGCCATAGAAGCCTTTCTAAATAACCGTATAGGTATCCAGAATGATATAAATCCATTTGCAAACTTTATCGCTCAAGGTGTTGTTAATTTACATAAAGGCAATATTTCTGAATACTATACAGCTTTAGCTGATCTCCAAAATAGTTGCAAACGGAAGATCGAACAAATTGAAGCCAGCGATGACCTTTCGTTAGAGAACTGTCTTCATAAAATCTCACTCCCACCGAATCTCCCGCTGCCCTCGAATTCGGATGTCGAGACATACCATGAACTATTCCTCCCAAAACAACTTGTTGCGCTTGCCGTTCTTAAAGAAGCCATTAACGCGATTGAGAAGGAATATGTTCGCAACGGTCTGCTATTAGCATGGTCAGCAACCTTAACAAAGTTAAACAAGACATTCCTTTCAGCTGAAGGACGCCTTGCATCACGAGGTGGATCAAGTCTTTTTAGTATCTACCGTTACAAGGTTGCAAAAAAACCTGTTTCGTTGCCAGGGTGGCAAACCTTTTATGAAAGAGCTTCCAATATTATTGAAGCAAAGAAAGAAATTGAGAGAGAAATAGAAGCAAGGAACTTGACAGTAGGATGGAAAGGCCAGTTTTATGCATATGAAAAAGATATTGAGGAAATCGCCGACGAACTAAAAGGAGAAATCGATTACATATTTACAGATCCGCCATATGGCGCGCATATTGCCTATCTTGATTTATCCACTCTTTGGAATGGTTGGTTAGGTCTTATGCCATCTCCAGAAGCAAATTCAAAGGAATTAATTGTCGGTGGCGATTTTAAACATACTGAAGACGAATATGTTGAACGCCTCGGACAGTCAGTCAAGGCGTGCGTTAAAATGCTGAAAATTGGAAGGTGGTTATCCATAGTATTTCAGCATTGGAATACGAGATATTTCGAGTCTATATTACGTTCAGCGTCTGAATCAGGAATGGAGCTTCGTGCAGCAATATCACAGGTTGGTGATCCTGTATGGTCGATGCATAAGAAGAAGGGAAGCGAATCAGTCCTTGCTGGTGAACTCATTTTGACCTTCTTTAAAAGTGGGGTTGTGGCGAGAAAGAAGAACGGAAGCAACTTTGATTTGGAAAGCAGTATTGATAGTTATCTCAATTCTGTGAAGAATAATCACATTTTTGGGGAATACCTCTTTAACAAGGTAATCATGGACGCATGGGAAAAGGGTGCGCTTAGTGCATTAAGCATTAGCAAATCGACTTTTGCTGATATAATAAAAAATCATGGTTGGCATTATGATAGCGGGCAACACTGTTGGATTAGAAATGACGTATCAACATCGAATAATATATCACTTCTTTCATTAGTAGATTCCAGACTAAGAAGATAGAAAACAAGGAAAAAACGAGCGTAAACGTTACCTGGCCAAAACTGCATTCGTAAAGGACGTCCCGTCTTTTTTCATTACGAAAAAGTAAATGTCCGAACCCGTACCAGGTATTTTTACCGTTGTATGCCCTGTTGAACCGCTCCAATCGTAGACCCTTTTTCCCGCCATGTCGCAGACGCTTACGCTCCACTTTCCGCCGGGCGCATTCTCTCCCGCAAAGGCGATAGAAAATTCCCGGGGACCGGTACGACGTATCGCCGGCGTTTGGGCCATTTGAACGGGCGCTTTTCTTTCAGGTTGAGCTGCGACGCCGGTCAGAGGGATTTTCAACCAGGTCATCGAATATGGCGGGAGGCCGACTTTGAACGAAGCGCCGGTGGTGATTGCCTGTCCGGCCATTGTCTTGATGGAGCTTGCCGCGGGACTGACCGTTCCGTTGATGCTGATGGCGGTGCGCTGCGGCGGCCACGCGCCGGAGCCGGAACTGATCATCGTCCATCGCTCGCCGCTCGTTCCCACGGAAGTCGCGCCTTGTATGGCGACCTGCGCGGTGTCGGTGACGGAGCCCACCGAGGTGTTGGCGAAAAATATGGTCAGGTTTCCGCTGCTGTCTTTGGCCGCCCATGCGCGGATATGCGGATTGCTGGCGTCCCTGGTCACGCCTACCACTTGTTTGCCGTAGTGGAAATTAAACATCGGATGAACGTACCACGTGGGGTTTCCGTCGGGCGTATAATACGAAGAACGCCACGGATTTGACCCGACGACTCCCAGCCGGGCGAATTCCATGAGCGCCTGGGCGATGAACATCGCGCTGATCACCTGCGTCTGGTTCTGCGTGGCGTACGACCCGGTGCTGTATTCGGTATAGAAATATTCTATTTTACCGAGGTTGGCCGCGCCGAAATAGGCCGTCACCCATTTGTTAAGCGTATCCACGGAGGACGCTATCGTGTCGACCCATATGCCGGTGGTCAATGTATCTTTCAATTGCGTGGGACCGAACGGAATCATGCTTCGATTGAAAAATGTGGAGTATTGGTCCATTTGGATATACGGATAAATATGGACGATGAGGAAATCGGGAACGTGCTTGAGTTTTGCTATCGTATCGAGCGCCCGGATTGAAAAGAGGCCGAAAAGCGTGTCGAAAGGAAGCGGAGGCGTGACCACCGCGCCTATTTTTATCGTCGGGTCAACGGCTTTCATGGAATCATAAAAAGCGCAAAACTTCCTGCCGTAATTCGACCCCGACGTATTTCCAGTTTCCCATGGCCCATAGCATTCATTGCCGATTTCCCAGTATTTCGCGTTGAGCTTGCGCGAAACATTGTAGTCCCTCGCCCAGTTCGCAGCCGCCTGGAACGTCTGCTGTTCGGTATGCGTGGAGCCGCTCCATGATCCGGAGAAATTGATGATGGGCTGCATGGTGCCCCCCCACGGCGCTGAGCATCGCCAGGCTTTGTGCATAGGTGACGCCCGTGGTTGCGCTCCAAAGGACGCCGTCGCCGGTTGAACCTCCGGGCCAGCGAAAATTTTTGATTCCCGCGTATATCATTTTGTTGTTGTAATTCGTGTTCGTGCCGTTTTCCTCGGCGTCAGCGATGTCGGCGTTGACGCCATAAAGCCTGTCGGTTATGGTGTGGGTCACGGTAGCGGTGTTTACCGTGATGTTGACGTTCTGGGCATGAAGCGACATGGTCAAACACAGTGCGACGCACAAAGTATAGGCTGCCGTTCGGAATGTTTTCATTGTTCAGCTCGCTATGTTAAACTAAACTAAACCAAAAGAATCTAATTCATAATATAGTCTTTTTTTAAAAAAAAGCTTTTAAATAATTGATTTCCAGGTTTTTTTGCGACACTCGCCCGACAGATGGATTTATTGCATCATGAAGGCTTTTCTGATCATTTTGCCGCTTTCAGTTCCCAACACGAAAAAGTATACGCCGCTTTTGTCCGGCGCCTTCCAATCAACGGAATATGTTCCGGCCCGGTGATAGGCATTGGTCACGCAATGCACCATCCGGCCCGACGGCGAAACAATTGAAAGATTTATTGCGCCCGGAACGTCCACCCGATACGTCACGCGAATGTTTTTTGCGGCGGGATTTTGCGCGCATGTAAACAAGCTGACTCCGCTCTTAAGCGTGACAATCGGACGGGCCTCATTCAGTACCGGCGTCGTTTGCTGCGAAACGGTGGTTAACGTAAGCGTCGCCGGCGACAAGGTTCCTGAGCTGACCGTCACGGTAATTGTTCCGGGGGTCAAGGTCGACTGGATCGGCATATACACACGACCATTGTAGGCCTTGCGGCTCAAGGCTTTATAGGGGTCGCTGCTCGTGTAATCGCCGTTTCCAATTCCCAAACTCCTTCCTTGTCCGGCAAGCGCGAGTTGAATGGTATTTACAGCGTCAAAAACCAGATTATTATTGGCGTCCACGATATCGGCCTCGAGATTGCAAAGATCGTCCCCGTCGGCGTAGAGCGTTGTGCGGTCGGGTTTGAGCAGGACCTTGGCCGCGGCGCCAACGGTTACGATAC
>JBAVGL010000544.1:0-5378 GCA_049684795.1 Chitinivibrionales bacterium
GCGACAAAAAAGCGACAGCATAGCGGCGGACCGGACCGGTTACGTCGCTGCACTCTATTCCCATTTCGATGAGATCAACACCAGACATTTCGACGGCAACCTTGAACATCCGCGACTCGAAGTCAGGGCTTTCGATAAACCAAATGGCGGTTCGGAATTTTTGGGGTTTTGTCTCCCAGCGACAGGCCACTGCCTCAACGGGAAAATCGGTATTGATTCCCGCACGATCGATTTTTGCGAACTGTCGGACAAGACGACGCATGCTAACAATGTTTTGTTGCACGAGGCGGTCCACCTCGATTTTTTGATGAAACCGCAAAATTGGTGCCGGCTGAAAATCACGGAACAAAACATGCATGGCTGGGCATTTTCAGCGGCTTGCAATCGTATCGGCGGGTATTACAACTGGAAGTCTGTTCGATCAAGTAGAGGGTTTACAAAAAAGAAAAAGCGCTATGCGTTGAATTGTTCCAGTTGGCCGCATAACTGCCAAAAAAACCCGGCAGCCAACGCGGATTACATCCGCGTTTCTCGCCTCATCCTCGGAGCGCGCCAGGAGGCCCGGAAACTTGCGGAAAAACCGTCTTTGCATAGAGACAATTTCGCTATTAAAAATTCCTTTCGATCACTTTTTGATAATGCGGTTTCTGAAGAAATGAAGGCAGAAGTTTTTGAACTTCACCGGCTTTTAAAAATGTCTGGCGCCATCGGTTTCGATTTGTGACGGCCATAAAAAAGATTTTTATTTGGAGGCAATAAAAATGTTAACAGACCTTAAGAAACAAATTTACCGGCTTGGCGTTGACCGGCGAATTTTGGCGAAAAGGCTTGGGCTTTCGTACTCTGCTTTTAACAGTCGCTTGGGAGAATTTACTGCCTTTCGGCCGGAGGAAGAAAGCGCGCTCATGAAGATTTTGAACGAAGCCGAATTGGCTCAGAACGTCGAAATTGAAAATAAAACTCCTTTCTTTGTCAGGTAATTTATGCATCGCGGCTACATTAAAATCTGGCGGAAACTTCGGGATAATCCACGGATGCACGATCCGGATTATCTCGCTGTTTGGATTTGGTGCCTTTTGGAGGCCCGATTTTCAGAAAGTGAGTCGATTTTAGGAGGTAAAAAGGTAATACTTAAGCCGGGACAATTCACTACCGGCCGGAGACAACTCGCTTTGTCAAGCGGTGTTTCTGAGTCGAAGGTTGAGCGTGTGCTTACCTACTTTGAAACTGAACAACAAATTGAACAACAAAAGACTTCTACAAATCGTTTAATATCAATACGCAACTGGACTGAATACCAACAAAGCGAACAGCCAATTGAACAACAAATGAACAACGATTGGACAACGAATGAACAACGACTGAACACACTCAAAGAATGTAAAGAAAGAAAGAATGATAAGAAAGAAAAGAATGCTGTTTTTTTTCCTTTGGCTGAAAATTTGAAAACCAAAATCCTACAGGCAAGTCCGGAAGCAAAGATCAATGTGGCGCAATTATCATCGTGGGCAAATGATTTTCGTTTAATGATCGAACAGGATTTCCGAACCATCGAGCAGGTTGATACCATGATCGATAGGGTTTTTAAAGATGCCTTCTGGAAAAACAATATTCGGAGCGCGGCGTCGCTTCGGGATCGGTGGAACGAAGGGAGGCTTTCCCAAATAGGTCAGGCAAAACCCTCCACAAATGAAATGCCTGGCAGGGACCGTGTGCGGACCTCCGTTAATGGCGATCCGGAGCGGGTTGGAGAATGCCTTTCGTTGTTCCCGACGCCTTCGGTTAAACTCGAATCAAAAGAGGACATTCTCAGGCGCGCGCGAGGAAAATTAAATGCAGGCGTTTTAATAAATGATAATGAATATAAAAGTCTTCCCGAAGATGAAAAAGACTTACTTGATTATGACCATAGCCAAGAATCTTTTGATAAAAATCATGGATGGCGTTATTTTAAAAAACCAGTTTCTGAGCCTGCTATGGCGGAAAATGAAAACGGATAAAAATTTTTCAATGGAGGCTTAAAATGAGTAACGATCTAAAAGTCGTATTGACCATGGTTGACAACATGAGCGAGAAGCTCGCCGGTGTTGAAACCAACCTGGGATCATTCGGAAAAACAATTCAGAACACCATGAATATGTGGGCTGGCTTTGGGGGCGCCCTGGGCGGTCTTTTTATTTCAAATCAGTTTATTGATGGATTGAAAGACCTTTCCAAAATAGGCTCAGAATTTTCGGCGGTCCAGAATCAATTGAAGGAATCTTTGGGATATACTTCGATTGAACTGAACAATCAGGCCGATGCATTGAGTAAAAATAATTTAATTGGCGAAAAAGACATTTTAACCGTTCAGCAACGTCTTGCGCTTTACACGGATGATGAAAAACAGATTAAAAAACTTACTCCGGCTATTTTGGATTATGCCCAGGCAACCGGGAAAACATTGCTCGAAGCAACGCAGGTTGTTACCCGCGCCATTGAATCGGAGAAAGGAAGCATAAAAGGATTCCCTGGTCATTTGGACGGCGCGGCGGAAAGTTCCGAACGATTGAGCTCAGTCATGGAAATTCTCGAAAAACATTTTCATGGTCAAGCCGAAGCGGTACGGGAATCGAAAACAATATTTGATGATTTATCATTCTCTTTGGCAAACCTTAAAAAATTTGAGGCCATTAATTTATTTGGCAAAGACAATGAAAAAGAACTTCTGAAATATCAACAAGAACTCCATGAGGTATTGGAAGGAAACGTTGACGCAAACGATATATACTGGCAAGGGTATTTGGAAACGATAAAAACTTATGAAGATAAAATTACTGAAGAAAAGAAAAAGGCGCTTAAACAGCAAGAGGAAGACGCCGCGGAAAGCGCTATAAAAACTTTAAATCTTACTCCCGGATATTCCACGCAAAAGGGCGGCCAAAAAGAAATGCAGGACGCCGCTAAAAAAGCGGCCGAAGACGCGAAGCGCATGGCCGATGAAATTGAAAGGGAACGAGAACAGATAAATACACGTGGGGCCGAGTGGCGCTTGAAACAATTGGAAGTCGTTCACAAAGAGGAAGAAGATTACGATAAAAAAGCAACTGAAAGTTGTAAAAAAATGCAGGATGAACAGAATCATTATGTTGAAGAAAAAGCAAAAAATGCTATGAAGCTCGACAAGCAACTTCTTGATGAAAAGAAAAGCGGATATGCTCAGGAAGTTGAGGCCATAAATGAAAAATACGACGAAATGGAAAAGGCCGGGGCGAACCATGAAATGGCAGAGGAGGCAAGAGAACGCGCGCTTAAAAGTTTGAAAATTGAATCATATTCTTCGTGGGCTCAAAGTGCTTTGGGGAATATGGCCATAATTGCACAGGCAACAAAGGCCGATGCCAATACACAAAAGGGAATTGCCATGGTAGAGGCGGCAATTAATACGGCAGTAGGAGCGACAAAAGCATTATCAGCAACACCCTGGCCCCCTGTTAATATTGGACTTATGGCATTAACTATTGCTGCAGGGCTTGCCGAGGAATCAAAAATAGCAAGTCAGTCATTTGCAGGCGGCACGCAGAGCGCGCCGGGCGGCTGGGCGACCGTGGGCGAGGAAGGTCCGGAAAAAATGTATGTGCCACGCGGCGCGCAGATTAAAACCGCCGCGCAATCCCGGCAAATGGATGCAAGCGCGAATAATAATAAAACAATAAATTTACATTTTCATACATATGACCAATCGGGGCAATTAACGGAAACCTTGACAAGAGAAATACGTTCCGGTACCGCAAACGTGGATCGTTTTATTTCTACATTTATGGGGAAAGCCGGTAATTTTTTAAATCTTTAAAAGGTTTTTTATGGAAGACGTTAATAATAAAAAGGTCGAGCTTCTTAAATTATTAAAACAGCGGGGCGAGAAATTGGAGGGGCTTGTAAATACCGGTGCAGAGGGCGCGCGTCTTACCGAAATGATTAAAAAGAATGTTGACAAAATAGACCTTCTTATAAAGGAATTTGAGCAATTTAAAACAGAAGCGATATTGGATAAAACGAAAAAATATGCCTCGGAATCCTTTTTTATTTTGAATGCACTTCGGACCGCGTTTAAAAATTATTTGGACCATTGCATGGATTTTGAAATTTCAATAAATTAAGTGAAAAATATGATAACTCAGCCTCAAACCATAGGCCGGAATGATCCTTGCTTTTGCGGATCGGACCCAGATAAAATCATGAACCGGATGTCTGATTTTATCCTTCCCGGTCATCCGAAATGGGATCAGTTTTTCAATTGTTTTACGTGGGTTTTTAAAAACGAATCGATTTGGAAGCATTCCGATGCAAAGAATGGTTTGGCTATTCCTTATAAAATTGAGGGAAACAAGGTTATCATTGGGGTAATGGGATTTCACGAGGCTTACCATCCTGCATTAATATACGCGCTAAAAAATGTAGGTTTGACAGATGAAGAAATTATTATCAATCTTATAAATTATCAACGCTATGGAGCATTTGGCGATACTGAGTTTCATTTTAATTTTCATAAATATTTTAGTGGATCAATACGGAGAGAACAGAAGGATCGAAAAATTCATTTTCGTTTTATTCCATGGTGCGGCCTGGGAGACCTGGTTATAGCTACGGGAATAATTCGGGAAATCCATGCAAATTTTCCACAAATTAGAATAAGTGTCGAATCTTTATATCCTGAGCTTTTTAATTTTCCGTTTCTTGAAAAGCCTGATTTGGAAAATTCTACAACAGAGGTTCATACAAATAATGGATATCCCTTAACCTTTGAACCTGATTTGAAAACAACTTATGTAAATAAATTGCATATGTCAATGCAAATAAAAACCGGATTAAAATGGGAGTTATCGAAGAGTAAGGGGGAAATAAATATCGGCAATACTCTGAATCCGGTGCGTACAAAACTTCATTATTACGGCCATTACTGGCTGATTAATTCCGGTTGGCATACCATTTGTAAAACTAAATATTATCCCTATTATCAACAAGTGGTTGATTTGCTCAAAGACAAAATAACGTTCATTCAATATGGGCGAAATTTTAAATGGGATTGTAATGTCGAGAATGAATGCAACGAACCGCTCCGGGGCGTTTTGTCAATGGTAGATCAGACTGATAATATTTTGGAATTGGCGGCGGCTTTTCATGATTGTGATGGAAGTCTGGGCGGCGGCAGCGCAAACCATTTACACTTTGCAAAGGCATTCAATAAGAAAGCGGTTGGAATATTTGGCGGAAATGAAAGAGATACCATTTTTGGATATTCAGAACATTCCAATTTATTCAGCGATAGTTTTGAGTGCGAAAAAAGCATTTGGGGTAATCATTCTTTTTATTGGCCTGGTTGTAAAGTGCAATTGGCC
>JBAVGL010000545.1:0-1929 GCA_049684795.1 Chitinivibrionales bacterium
GGGGATCGATGATGAAGTCCTTGCGCAGAACCGGGAGCGATGCGGCCTCCCTGACCATGGTAAGGTACGAAAGCGATCCCTGGAAATATTTCTCGTCGGTCAATACCGATAGCGCCGAGGCCCCGCCCTTTTCATACTTTCTGGCGATTATTTCAGGATCGAAATCAGCGGTAATAACGCCTTTCGACGGGGACGCTTTCTTGACTTCGGCAATAATGCCGAGACCTTGCGCTTGTGCAATGGCATCAATAAAAGGTCGCTTTTCGGAGGTCCGTCCGCCACGGATTGATGTGTCCCTCTGCAGGCGGCGGACTTCTTCCTTTTTTGTGGCGACAATATCGTCCAGAATAGTTGGCATGGCGTTATGTAGTAGAAAGGAAGTTCTTTAACAGCGTTTTTCCCGATTGGGTGAGGATGGATTCGGGATGGAACTGCACCCCCTCGATCGGATATTTTTTATGCCGCACGCCCATGATAATACCGTCGCTCGTTTGCGCGGTTATTTCAAGGCACTCCGGACATGATGAGCGTTCGATGATAAGGCTGTGGTACCTCGTTGCGACAAAAGGATTAGGCAGTCCCAAATAAATTTTTTTGCCGTCGTGATGTATTTCGGAAACCTTTCCATGTATCGGATACGGCGCGCGCACGACGTTGCCGCCGAAGGCGTAACCGATAGACTGGTGGCCAAGACATACCCCTAAAAGCGGTATTGTCGGCCCAAGCTGTTTGACGGCCTCAACGGAAATCCCGGCTTCCTTGGGCGTGCAGGGGCCGGGAGAAATAACGATGGCCTGGGGCTTAAGGCCGTGAATTTCACCCACGGTGATTTTGTCGTTCCGAAAAACACGCACATCGTCGTGCAACTCACCCAAATACTGCACTAAATTAAACGTAAACGAGTCGTAATTATCGATCATGATTATCATAATTGATTTTTATTCTCTTCCGATTATGGCGCCCGCTTCGCGCAGCGCGGTAAGGATGGCCTTGGCCTTATGCATGGTTTCGTTATACTCCGTTGAAGGGACCGAATCCGCGACAATGCCCGCGCCCGCCTGAATTTGCGCCTTTTTTCCATCATAGAGAAGCGTCCGAATCACGATGCAGGAATCGAGGTTCCCGTTAAAATCGATGTAGCCGAGCGTGCCGCCGTAGATGCCCCGGCGAACGCTTTCCAATTCGTCGATGATTTCCATGGAGCGGATTTTCGGCGCACCCGTGAGCGTTCCCGCCGGGAACCCGGAAAACAGCGCGTCGAGCGCGTCGAATGGTTTGCGAAGCCTGCCGCTTATGTTCGAAACCATGTGCATCACGTGGGAATATTTCTCGATGTGCATCATGTCTTCGACCTTGACGCTGCCATATTCGCAGACCCGGCCCAAATCGTTTCTGCCAAGGTCGACCAGCATGATATGTTCCGCCAGTTCCTTGGGATCGGCTTTCAGTTCTTTTTCAAGCGCTTCGTCCTCACGGCCGTTTTTCCCGCGCGGCCGCGTTCCGGCAATGGGCCTGATCTCGGCTTTCCCGTTTTCAACCCGCACCAGCATTTCGGGCGACGCGCCGATGATCTGCGCGCCGCCGCACGACAGGTAAAACATATAGGGCGAGGGATTGATCGTACGCAACACCCGGTACAAATCGAACGGGGCGGCCTCGACCGCAACGGTAAAGCGCTGCGAAAGCAGCACTTGAAAAATGTCGCCCGCTTTAATGAATTCTTTGCATTTATTAACGGCCGTTTCGTAGGCCTCGCGGGTAAAATTCGAAATTACGTCTCCGGTTTTACGGATCGACAGCGAACTCGAAGCGAGCCGCACCGCGAGCTTGTCTTCTAAGTTACCCAGGCGAAAACAGGCCTCCTTGTAAGCTTGGTCGAGCGAAGAGGTCTCCTCTTTGAAAATCGTCGTTATCAGCAATATTTTATGT
>JBAVGL010000546.1:0-3116 GCA_049684795.1 Chitinivibrionales bacterium
GCGGAATGTGGAGTTGTAAATTATCCAATACGTGAATCGGGACCAGCGTTGATTTATGGCTCCCACTCTACTTCGGATTCTTCTCCGTAAAGCCGTTTGCTGAGCGAGCCGATGCTAATTGAAAAGCCGCATTCCTGCAAAGGCGCGCGTTTGTCAAAAGCGACCTTTGGGGAAACGGTCAATTCCAACGAAACAAAGATCTTATTGTTGGACACGGACTTTTCCGAAGGGAAATAATCGATGGCCAGCCACCCTCGGAGATTATTGATGTTTGAAAATGGATATTTTGCGGCCGAATTATAGCTTTGATCTTGCCCCTTGATAAGGTAAACCTGGGGCCCTGCCTACACGAACCCGAAATGAGGAACGTGGAATTGCAAACCAACTACTCCCGCTCCATCCTTGACGATATAGCGGGCCCCGTTATTGTTTGCGGTCGAAAAGTAGGTTATCTGGCCGATACCGATAATGCGGACAAGGTCGTTATAAAAAAATTGTGAGCCTACCTTCAAATGCAATCCACCTGAAAATCCATAATTTCCGTTAAAAATGCCTATGGAGTCCTTTGAGGTAGTATCGCCGGCAACATCCATTTCCGAGGCCCCGGCATCGATGCCGATGTTCAAAAATGAAAAAGGCGAATAGGTAAGACTCGCATGAAAACGGTTCATGATACATGGAACGGAATCGTTGGTTATGGTATAACCGCCCAGATCGTAGGAACCCGCTAAAGTTATCCGTGCGACAGGAAATAAAACCGCCGGGTCGGCCAGGTTTGCGGCATGCGTCATGGAAATAATCGTGAGCAACGCCGCGATAACCGATTGGACTTGATATTTTTTCATACATGCATCCTATGCAATAAATATCCTATTTCGAAACAATGATCGGCAAAACCAATTGGGCCGGGCTTAGTGTTGTTATGCCCTGGCATTCGGCCCAAACCATCACCTGGACTCGCGTTGCATCCGATTGCACGTAAATAATATTGTTTGTCGCTTTTCCTCCGATTGTCTGGGCCGTTCGTGCGATTGCCACGGCCGTATTCGGATTAGCCAGCCCATAATCATAGCCCATGCCGTGGTGCTGTGCTTTGTAAGCGTTTAAAAGCGCCGTATATTCGGAATCGCTCATGTTCGCGTCATTGCCGATCATGGGCTCCTTCGTGTAATGCTTGCCATCGCCGAAATTTGCAAAAACAGTGTCGAAGATCGGGTTACCCGTCGAGTCCTTGCCGATAATAAAAGGCGGACTATAAAAGTCTACCACATCACTCGGCAAATAGTCCCTTTTCCCATTATGGTTGAGGTCCAGATATGTCGGGCCGGTGATGAATTGCCCGTCGCCGTCAATGTCGTACCCTCTGCTTGCGACTCCGTCTCCGTTCCGGTCTTCACCCGGATCGCATTTATAATTATTGTTGATATCCTCGAAAGGCAGCATGACAGGGACCGTATCAATGGTGTATGCATACGAGATTATGGAGCCATTGGGTGATACGACAGGCTGGTAATTAACGGAAAGCTGATTGTTGACATAGCCGGAAACCTGCAGGCTGAAAGTTATCGGGGTGCCGTCGGCGACTGGGTTGCCGTTGACGTCCGTAACTAACGCGGCGCAGGGAAGCCCGAAGGTCCCGTCTTTGTAATCTATGCCGTCCGTCAGGCTTGTCCCGATGGTGATTGAGAAGGGCGGGCCGGCTATCGTAAATTTAACGGTGTCGGATTTAATGGCTGAAAGGTCCCCGGCAACGACCCACACATCCTGGAACATACTCGGAGCGGAGCCTGAAATCAGGTAGGTCGTAACCGAGCCGTCGTTTCCGGTCTGGGCGGTGGGCGGGCTCAAATATTCCCCGCCTCCCGGTCCATGGATCAAGTTGAATCCAACGATTTGGCCCCTGACCAGATTGTTCATTGAATCATAGGCAATGCCGGTTATTTTCGCCATATTGGCCATTGATCCGCTTGTGTTTTCGGAAATAACCTGGGGAGATCCCAAAAGGACAATCCGTTTGATTTTCGATGCGATGAAATAAAGCTGAAAGGTCGCCGATGTCAGCTCCAGAGAGGTCTGCGCTTGGACGGATACGGTTGCGGTCGTCGCGAAATTCGGGTTCTTCA
This sequence comes from Chitinivibrionales bacterium, assembly GCA_049684795.1. Lineage (GTDB taxonomy): Bacteria > Fibrobacterota > Chitinivibrionia > Chitinivibrionales > FEN-1185 > JBAVGL01. The sequence goes on from JBAVGL010000546.1 coordinate 2,124, forward strand.
TATAAAAGTGGATGATCCCTTGATTCGAAGGGACCATGGTGAATTGTTTTATAAAAACCGGAGTGCTTGATATGCTTCCGACTGTCACGTTGACATTGATAGTGGCGTTTTGAATGGGCGTGATTTTGTCCCCTTTGTAATATCGAATGCGTATTTGCGTGGAATCATTCCCGTTGGCTATGCAGGGTTGCCAGAACGCGGTGTCGGCAACCAGATAATTGGACGAGTAGCTTATGACCGCTATAGCATTAGCGCCGGCCGCCTTTAAGGAAATCGTGTCGAACCCCGAACCCGTGCCGGAAACTTTGCACGATGCCTGTCCGAGATTGTTGGTGACGGAATCCGTGTGGGAAAGATGGGTGTATGCGGGATGGTTGGGATAAAAATTAACTTGTTCCCCGACAATCGGGTTTTTTGCTGCGTCTAAAAGAGTCAGCGTGATCGTGCTTGTGTCATTGCCGCTCGAATTGATCGAGGGCGGTACCGCGGTCGCGCTGATACTTACTCCTGAAAATTCAACCTGGACGTTTACAAATTTCGTCGGGTCTTTGACGTCGGTGGCGGTGACGGTGGCAATGGTGTTCCGGCGGTCGCTGGTAAGCGACACGACGGCTTGCCCGTTGACGTTGGTGGTGTCGAGCGACGTTACCATGCCGGCATCAGAAGTAAACTGGATGGCGTCTCCAACGATAGGATTGTTCTGCTTGTTTTTGATCTGCACCGTTATCTGTGATTTGCTCGTTCCGTCAGCCTGGATGACCGTCGGGACGGCATAAATGGTCATGGTGCGTGTCGTAATGAAACTTACGGTCGTTACCGCGGAAGCCAGATCGCCGGAACTGTCAAACGCAACGGCTTGAATTTGCATGGTTCCTTCATAGGGCAGCGCATAGATCGTAAAATCGGCCTTTCCCTGGGAGCTTGTCGTGAGTATGCTGATGGCCGAAGTGTCGGTGCCGCCGCTTGTCTGGAAATATTCGGTCACTTTTATGT
>JBAVGL010000547.1:0-5729 GCA_049684795.1 Chitinivibrionales bacterium
TAACTGCACCGATTGTTCCCCGGAAAGCTCGCCCTTGGAGGAGCTTTTTTCTGACGCGTATGCTCCTTCGATTATTTTGCAGGTCTACGACGTTGTCCCATTGCACATTGATCAACTGTAAAACCGCCTGGCTCACTTTGTTCTTTTCCTGCCCTATGACCTGAAAAATCCTCGGATCATCTTTAAAAAGCTCCGCATATTTTGCATCAGTAAGGAAGAACACTTTTGAATCGGGAAATTTCCGGCGCAGATATTCAAACAATGATGTCACACAAATGACGTCGCCCATTGAAGTAAATCGGATAACAAGTATATTCATAGTAATTTATGTCGTTTAAAAACCAAGAGAAACTAAAATAGCATTACGTATCTTTAAAGTCGAGGCAAAATATATTTTACATGTAAAAGGCTATTTGTCTTTAAGAAGCGGTATTTATCATGAATAGCGGCCCCCAAACACCTTCCCCTTCACAACCATCTCCCGAAAAGCATTTTATACGCGTTGATGCACAGCAATCCAATCCCTACCAGGTGCAAATGCCCAAAATAGGCGACAGGGTCGGACCCAACCGGGTTGTGGAGCTTATCGGCGAAGGCGGAATGGCAAACGTGTTCAAAGTATGGCATGAAGGTCTTGAAGTGACCCGAGCGTTGAAAATATTAAAAAACGCCTCGGACAAGGAGGCGCGGGAGCGTTTCTTTACAGAAGCCAAGATACTCGCCGACATCCACTATCCCAACATCGTTGAAATACATAACATCGGCTACTGGGAACAGAAAATCCCTTTCCTGGAAATGGAGTTCGTTGACGGTTCGTCAATCCGGAAGCTGCTGTCCGAAATCGGCCGCCTGCCTCTTCAGGTTGCCCTGACCACGGCGTATTTCACCTGCCAGTCCCTTCATTACGCTCATACGAAGGACTACACGCTTTACGGGAAAGTTTACAAAGGCCTTATTCATCGCGACATAAAACCCGACAATATCATCGTTTCAAAAGACGGCATCGTAAAACTCATGGACTTCGGCATTGCCCGGCCTTCCGAAGTGAGCCTCCATACCATCGGCGGCAAAGTCATGGGCTCGCTCGCCTACTTAAGCCCAGAACAGCTCGACGGCAAGGACATTGACCACCGCAGCGATATTTTCTCATTGGGGTCGGTTCTTTACGAAATGATAACGGGGCAGCGGGCATATCCCCAGAAAACCATTTCAGAACTCGTTCGGCACAAATCAAAGGGGGACTATGCACCCCTGGACTCCTTCGATATCGCCGTTCCAAAATCACTCAGAGAGGTGATCGACCGGAGCATGTCGCTTAATCGAATGGCGCGCTATGGCACCGCCGCCGAATTCGGCAGCGCCTTGTATGCCGAGTTCAGGAATATATCCGATCACTCGCCGTCCGACATTCTGTATTATTTCGTTAAAAATACCACGCCTCCGGCGTCTTCGTCGGGATCTTCAAAAAAGAAAAAATCCTCCCATCCCCTGTTTATCACGCTGGCAACGGTGGGCGCCGGATTGCTGTTTATCGCGGCCGTCTGGGGGACGCTGAAAATCACGGGACTTTTGCCTTAGTTCGCGAATGTCAAGGCTGGAAAAAAATACTCTTCCGGGTTGACCGGTTTTCCATCGCGCCAAACCTCATAATGCACATGGACGCCGGTCGTCAACCCCGACAGGCCCGCGGTGCCGATTTGCTCGCCTTTTTTCACTTTTTTTCCCGCAAAAGCGTCAACGGTCCCCAGGTGAGCATACACGCTTGCAAATCCATGGTTGTGGTTTATAACGATACGACGCCCCCAGATCCTGCCGTCTTCAACCTTTGCCACAATCCCCGATGCCGTCGCGATAACGGGAGCTCCCCGGGATGCAATAAAGTCAATACCCATGTGCATTTTACCGGTTTCGGTAAACGGGTCTTTTTCTTTACCAAAGCGCGCCGCAATAAGCGCCGAATCCAAGACCGGTTTTATAATCGGGATATCATCAAAATATGCTTTTTCCCCCTGCATTTCATTCGATTCGGCAACACTGGAAAAGAGTGAATAGTTTTTTATGACAAGTTCGGTAAGATCATTCAGACTTAAAAGCGATACCTTTAGATTATTAGAGCGAGCATTACCCCGATGACCCGTTTCACCGATGCCCATCATCGCGGAAACCTTTAATTTTCTCCGTTCAAGCCCCTCAACTTTTTCACTGAGGTTATCCAGGAATTTTCTCATCGGACGGATATAGGAAAACAATTTCTTGTTCTGATCATCAAGATTACGATTCTGGTTCTTCTCAACGACATCCAAGGTAAAACTGTTGAAAGGAATAAAATACCCCGCGAAACCGCAACAGATCAAAACAATCAGGAAAATAAAAACCCATCTCGGGATACGAATATTTCGTATCCCGGAACCATTGGGCGGCACTATGAGAATTGTCTTGTGTTTTCTGTCTTTCATACCTCGCTTGGATCATCAACGCTTTCGGTTTTATTTTTTGATTTTTTTGACTCCTCAAGGATCGCCTTTATTTTTTTCTCGATCGAAATAAGTTCTTCCTTATGTGACCGGATATTAGAGACAGCTTTTTTAATTGCCAAATCGCTTGCGCTATCCGTATTCTTTCCCGCCCCAATGAGTTCAAACAGCCGCTCGCCGATATCGACAAAATTCCTTTCTATTTTTTTCTTTGTCGCGAATTCTTCAACTTTAAGCTTGCCGATTTTTGAATATTCTTCAATCTTTTCGATGGAAATCGCGGCACCTTCCCGTACACCCTTTTTAATTTTTTCCCAGGCATTGTCTATGTCCATAAAGGCCTCCTTGACTTAATTGTTTTTGTTATTGAATTTTAACCCATCTTATTATATAATATATGTTTCACGTCCGGCCAATAATACTTTGCGATTTATAATTCTATATTCACCCTGTCAAATAAATCAACTCTCTGCGTATTTTATAATGCGCATTTTCAATGGTTTATTATTATATTTCTGAACTATGACAAAAAAGCCCTTCATAACCATCGTTGTTCCCGCTTTTAACGAAGAAGACATGATAACCGATTGTCTCCTCTCCCTCCGCCGACAACAATACGATGGAAACTATGAAATAATTGTTGTAAACAATGCTTCCACCGATAGGACCGCCGGTATCGCCGTTTCACTGGGCGCAAAGGTGGTCAATGAATGGAAAAAAGGATATGTCCATGCATTGCGGGCGGGTTTCAGCGAAGCATCGGGCGATATAATCGCCTGCACCGATGCCGACACCAGGGTTTCTCCGACATGGCTTTCTCAAATTGCCTCTCTGCTCGCGGAGCCCAATACAATTGCATGCAGCGGGACGTTCCGTTTTTACGACGGCCCTGCGTGGCTTCGTTGTATCGGCGAGGTTTTTGGACGTTTCAACTATCATCTTGCCGGCGCTAACATGGCCGTGTGGCGCAAAGCTTACATGGCTTCGGGCGGGTTCAATACTCATATCAACATGGGCGCGGACGTTGAGCTGGGTCAGCGTTTAAAAAAACAGGGTAGATTGGTAATAGAAAAAAAACTTCGTGTGGACACCTCCGGTCGCAGGTTTCAATGCGCTTTTCTTCAGACCCTGTGGCTTTATTACCTGAACGATTTCTGGTTATTGTTTTTCAAGCGTCCCCTCTTTTATGATTTCCCCAATATCCGCATACCCAAAACTACCTATGCCAAAGCCATGCATTCTTCATTGTTGGCGCGACTGGCAATTATTGCGGGAGCAGTCGGCTGCTTTTTATGGATTTCCCAAAATACGGGCAATCAATTCTTCGGTACCGTATTTGCCCATGGAGGACTGCGAGAGCCGCTCGTGGCCCTTACCTTTGATGACGGGCCGAGCCGTTACACTCCGCAGATACTCGACACGCTTGCCAAATACGACGTAAAAGCGACCTTCTTCGTCATTGGAAAAAATGTTGAACGCTTTCCCGATATCGCATGCAGGTTGGTCCGCGAAGGACATGTCATCGGCAACCACACTTATTCTCACCCGTTCTGGGCGCCGATGGAAACTCCGGGCCGGATAAAGAGCGAAGTTGATCATGCCGAAGCAGCCATCCAAAACATTACCGGCGTGTTTACTCATCTGTTCCGTCCGCCGCACGGGTGGCGAAGCCCCTGGATGGTACAAATGCTAAAGAAAAACAATTATACGGTGGTAACCTGGACGGTCTCGCCTGACGATTGGGAGCATATCAGCTCCGACATCGTGGCCAAAAGGGTTTTATCCGGAACCCATTCGGGCGCGATAATTCTTCTCCATGACGGACTTGAAACAAAGGAAAATTTTCAAAAAGAAAATACCATCCAGGCCCTGCCTCGAATCATTTCCGAACTGAAAAACCGCGGCTATCGTTTCGTTACCGTGCCTCAACTCATGGAAACCTCCCATGAACTGGTGCCTAAAAACGTCACGTTATTTCACGCCACATCCATCGCCCCTCAGGATTAAAACGCCTTCGGAATACCGGCATGAAAAACTCTGAACACAGTCCGGCCGATCCTTCGGGAAAACACCTGAGGGAGAACGAGCGGAAACAATTGGAGGAAAAAATCCGCGAAAAAGAGGAATTTTTCAAGGCCGAGAAATTAGAATCCCTCGGGACGCTCGCGGGCGGCATTGCCAATGATTTCAATAATCTTCTCAGCGCTATTTTTGGATATATCGACCTCGCGCGCCGACGCGTGACCGCAGACCCGAAAACAACCGAATACCTTTTACAGGCGCTTTCAGTTTCAAAACGGGCGCAGACGCTCACCCAGCAGCTTTTGACTTTTGCCAGAGGCGGCGCACCGATCAAAAAATCCGTTGAAATGTCCCGCGTGCTCAAAGAAACCGCGCAGAATACTCTGGCCGGGTCCAACCTCGATACGGTTTTCGACCTGCCCGACAACTTATGGCCCTGCGACGCGGATGAAAATCAGATAAGCCAGGCTATAAGCAATCTGCTCGTCAATGCGCGGCAGGCCATGCCCCGCGGCGGAACCGTCAACATTTCAGCCGCCAACATCGCTGAAATGGGGCCGTCCATGTTTCCGGAACCCCCGCGCTTGAACGTGAAAATCTCGATCCGCGACCACGGGCCCGGCATTCCCAAAGAAATCCTTCCTCGCGTTTTTGACCCGTTTTTTTCGGCAAAACAAAAAGGAAGCGGCCTTGGGCTTGCCACGGCATTCTCAATTGTCAAAAAACACGACGGCCGTATCGAGGTCGAGTCAGAACCGGGAAAAGGCACCGCTTTCATCATTTTCCTTCCCGCGGCCCAGACCCGGACGGGCTTTGAAGCGCGCACGGTCGAAGCAACTGTTCAAAAAGGGCACTGTTCAATCCTGTTCATGGACGACGAAGAAATAGTCCGAAACGTCGCACGCGAAATGTTCCGCGGAATTGGATACTCCGTCACCTTCGCGAAAGACGGGGAACAGGCCATTGACGCGTACCGCGAATCCATTTCCGGAAACAAGCCCTTTGACGCGGTCATCCTCGACCTGACGATTCCCGGGGCAATGGGCGGCAAGCAGGCCATCGGTGAGATCCTCAAAATCAACGCACAAGTCAAGGTTATCGCTTCCAGCGGCTATTTTGACGATCCGGTCATGGCGGATCCACGGTCTTTCGGTTTCTCCGACAAACTTCCCAAACCGTATACGCAAACCGATCTGGAAGCAGTCCTGCAGAGGATCTTAAACACGCCTATTT
>JBAVGL010000548.1:0-6649 GCA_049684795.1 Chitinivibrionales bacterium
CACAGGTGGTTGTTGCCGAACACCGTCATTGCGAGGAGAAAATAGGCGAAAATTGAGACAATGGTCAGAATGCCGCCCCACAGAGGCTTGAACATGAAGGAAATGAACCCGATAATGATTCCAACGAACAAAAGGATCAGAAAGTCCTGCCAGGGCGGAAACCGGGTGACGAATGTATTTGTCAAGTAAGAGTTTAATAGCGACGCATGGACCTCGACGCCGGGATACGTATTGTCGACAGGCGCGGACACGATATCGAACATGCTTGGGACAGTCGATCCCACGATGAATATTTTACCGTCGAGCGAGCCTTGCACCCGGTCTTTCATGATATCGTAATAGCTGTAATAGGGGAATGGCTTTGATTTGGGTCCGAAATAGGTGACGATATGGCGGTTGGCGTTATTCAAAGGGATCCGCACGGCCTTGCCGAAATCCATTCTTGCCCCCGCGGGCATGCTTTCCAGCGCCGACCACTTGACGCGGCAAAGCTCCCGCAATGCCTGCGTGCGCAGCACCGGAATGGACGAGGTCAATTCGCCGCTTTTATTGGATACTGTCATCGAATAGAAAAGGAGCTTGGTTTGTTTCGGTTGAAGACCGTCAAAAGACCGGGATGAAATTCGCGAAATGGTCTGCAGGTCAAGCTTTGAAAGCATCCAGTCACCGTCGCCGAACGGGGCGGTCAGCGACCAGTCGACGTCGGAATTGCGCTTAATATTTATGCGAGGGGCGATTGCAAGAACGCTGTCTTTGGCCAACCCCTGCACTGTCTGGAAGTCGGTTTTCAGAAAGGCCTGGACGATTTCTTCCTGAAAAAGCCCGCAATACATATCGACGAACATCCCGCCTTTTTCATCCTTGCCGATTCTGCACAAAGACGAGATATCAACGTTCTTTCCCGGTTGGAGCGATACAATTTCCCCGGAATGGTCCAGGACGGCCTTGATAAGCTCCGCTGTAACGTTAGGATAAGAATATGTTATACGGTTTAGCGAGTCCTTGAATATCTTGAACGGTTTTCCTATATCAACGTATTTCCGCGGTTCAAAGATGATTTCCTTGTTCGGCGTCCCGAACAGCGTGGCCGCGGTCCTGACGCTGATGGGCAAATAAACCGGGGCCTGGCTTCCGAAGGAATACAGCAGCGGTATTTCCCGTATGACGCCGTCCTTGTTTTTCGGGATGTTGACAAAGCCGATGTCGCGCGCGGCCTGGGCGAGCTGTGGGAAGGTGCCGTCGAGCACGGGCTTGCGGTCGAAGAGTTGCGACTTTTTTTCCGGCGGCAATAGTATGGTCGACGATGGATGAAGCGAGTCATTCCATTCCATGGTCATCTTATGCTCAATCTGCGAAAGAGCGTAATCGGGATAATCCTTTTTGTCCGCCATGCACAGCGCGTGAAAGACATTGCCGGCTTCCCTTGTGGCATCTATGAATTGTTTATCGTAATTAATGGATGAGCTCAATGCATGACGGACCTGGTCGGGAAAGAAAACGTTCGGATTGGTTTCCTTGGAACGCTCAATCAACTTGTCCAGCCGTTTGATCTGGTTCTGGTCTTCAGGGTCGTAAAACAGCACATCAAAGACGAGCGCCGCCGGATAATGTTTGCTGAGATTGCGGATCATATCCGCGTGGAATGATCGGTCCCAGTTCCAATAGACGCCCAGTTTATGCTGACTTCGGTCGTCAATATCGATAATATGAATCCCGTAGTCCGTTTCTTGCTGTTTAGCTTGCGCCTTGACTTTAGCGGCCGATGGCAGGTCTTCAAATTCCCATCGGTACCGCATATAATAGGTCTGGTCTTCCAAACGGTCAATAAGGTCGGCCACGAAGTAATTTGTCACAAGCGCAATTGCCAGCCCCGCAAGGGAGCCAATGAGAAGGCTTTTGCCGATTTTTTTTATCGCTTCCAAAAATGGTCTCCGTTTTGAGCTGAAACTAATTATAACCCTATTTCCCTTAAAAATACAAGCGGGGTCTAATAAAAGCCTCAGGCGCGAGTTGCCCTTCATCTATTTTATGGGCATTATGCGAATTGTTCCGGAATGTATCACCTGCATTATCGACGATATTCTAAAAGCTCTTGCGCTGCTTGATGTTCCGCGCAAAGACGTCGATGCCATCATGGCCGATTCAATGAAATACCTGGGCGATCACTATCTGGACAACGAACCGCCTTCATACTATATAACCGAATTGCACAGGATACTGAAGCGATACCTCAACGTGGACATGCCGTTTTCGACGCTGCGCGAAATATGTCTTGCTTCATGTAAAGAAGTCGCCCGCGATTGCGCCCAGGAGATGAAGCAGTATTCCGGGCTGGAAAGGATGCGGTTTCTCATCCGCTGGGCAATCGCCGCCAACGCGCTGGACTTTCGCACGGCGGGGGCCGGATATTGCATTGCAACGGACAAAATCGAGCGGATGCTGAAGGACTATTTTGACGCCGGACTTGCGGTGGACCAGACCGAAAAAATTTTTCATCTTATCAAAAACGCCCGCCATATCGTCTATCTTCCCGACAACGTGGGCGAGCTGCCCTTTGACAAGCTCCTTATTGCCGAGTGCGGTTCATACGGGGCCACATTTACGGTGCCTTTCAGGGGCGGCCCGATAACCAGCGACGTTGTTTTGACAGACGCGAAGGCGGTCCGGCTCAGCGAAGTGGTCGATGATATTATCCTTTCCGGGCCCGACACGCTTGGGGTTTCTTTTAAGGAAATGACCAACGAATGCATAACCGCGCTTAAAAGGGCCGATGTCATTATTGCCAAAGGTCAAGCCAATTTTTATGTGCTTTCGGAATTCGGGACGCAGTATTCCAACGCCGCGCTTATTTCCCTGTTCGTGACGAAATGCAGCCACGTGGCCGGGCTCTTCGGACAGAAGGACAAAGTCAATATAGCGGCCGTATTAAAAGAAGTTAATGGCCGGATAACCATGGAGAACGGACCTCTATGAACCCCGCGATCGTTTTGACTTTTTCAAGAATAATCATAGCGCCTTTTTTCGCTTTTGCCTTTATAGTAAGTTTCAAGTCCCATGCTCCAGTCGTTTGGCTCTGGATATCCATCGCGCTTGCGGCGCTTATCGAACTGTCGGACGCATTTGATGGTCATGTTGCGCGCAGCCGCAACCAGGTTACGGACTTCGGAAAACTCTTCGATCCGGCCGCGGACAGTCTTTCACGCCAGACGATTTTCCTTTCTTTTATGGTTTGCGCGGCCCACATTATCCCTCTATGGATGTTTCTTGTTTTTCTCTACCGTGACGCCTTTTTATCGGTGCTGCGCATTTGGAGCGCGTATCATGGGATCGTTCTTGCCGCTCGCAGGGCGGGAAAGCTCAAGGCCGTGGTTCAGGCAATGGGGGCGTTTACCGTGCTTGCCATTTGCCTTGCTCATGCCTATCATATTCCGGGAATTCCCATGACCATTTGGGGAAGGCATCCGGGTTTTTGGGTCATGCTGGTTCCGGCAATCGTTACCATTCTATCGGTATACGACTACGTGGCCTCGAATTGGCAGACTGTAAAGAGCATGATGGTCTCAAAACAAACTAGTAATGAATAAAACAAAAAAAATAGAAATCGCGCCTTCCATCCTTTCGGCTGATTTCCGTCACTTGGAAAGCGAGGTCAAAGATGCCGAAGCCGCTGGCGCCGACAGGATTCACTGCGACGTGATGGACGGACATTTTGTTCCTAATCTTACCTTTGGGCCGCTCATAATAGAGACGGTCAAAAAATGCGTAACTATCCCGCTCGATGTTCACCTGATGATTTCCAATCCAGTGGACTACATTTATGCTTATTGCAATGCAGGTGCGGATGTCCTTATCGTGCATGCCGAAGCATGTAAGGATGTGCCGGGGATAGTATCGAAAATAAAGAAGCAGGGCGTACGCGCCGGAATTACGGTAAACCCCGACAAAGGCGTAGAGTTGTTTCTACCCTACCTGAAGGATATTGATCAGGTGTTGATTATGACCGTATATGCCGGTTTCGGGGCGCAGAAATTCATTCCTGAAACGGTGGGCAAGGTCAGGACCGTTTTTGAGGAAGCAACGAGTATTGATTACACCGTGGACATTGAAGTCGATGGCGGCATTAATGATGAAACCGCGAAAATTTGCGCGGAAAACGGCGCGAATGTTTTTGTCGCGGGCAATTATGTGTTTCAAAGCGAAAGGTACGGCGAGAGAATACAAGCGATACGCGCCTCAGCGGAAAAGTCCTGGAAAAAGGGATTTGCGTTTTGAAATATTGCATAGCATTCTTTTTGGCCATGCTGTTCTTTTCATGTTCCAAATATCCCACCGACACAAGTGGCCGCAACCTTTACGAAATGGAAAGCGTGTGGCAGTACCTCAAAACGTATTGCATCTGGCAAGACACTCTCTGGAACGATACGCTGCCCATCGATGACTTTAAATTTAACACCCCTAAAGAACTTCTGGAAAACGTCCATGATACTCTTCATGGCATTGATTATACCACATATTTTAATTCAGGAGGCGGCGCTCTTCAATCTGATGTAAACGCAACGGTCGACAATGTATTAGTCAACGGCTTGGTTTACACTGATTCGCTTGCCGATTCAACGGCATATCTTCTGATTTGCAATGAATTTACGGAGGACACCTATGCAAGTTTCCTGAATGCGGTAGCTTTTGTGCAAAAATTCCACAATATTATCATTGATTTGCGCTATAACGGAGGCGGGAACCTTGATGCTACGGATTCCATAATTCAAAGCATATTGCCCGATACCACTCCGTATATCGTTGAAAAATATCGGGCATACGACCACATTACCCGCCGGGCTCGGACTGTAGAGTGGGACACCATCTGGACCAATCACGGCCGTCAACTGCCGGCTTTAAAGAACAAACGGTATGTTGTGCTTGCCAACAGGGGGTCCGCGAGCGCTTCGGAAATAGTTGTTGCTGCCTTGAAAGACGGGTTTGCGCATGCCGCGGACACCACGGTATTGGCGGGAGACACAACCTACGGAAAAGGCATGGGACAGATAGTTATTTCACGTGAGGATCTTGGCCGGTCCGACATTAGGATCACTTTTTTGCGGATGAAAGGTCTAAGCAATCGAATAGGCTATTATCACCGAAAGGGGATTCTGCCTGATGTGCATGTTGACTGTGATTCCCTCGAAAACCTTATTGCTTATATTTTAGGGCAAATCAATAATTTTGCATCGAATAGCGCGTTTCTGCAGAAAGAAGTCGACACTTTGCAAGGGAAATGCGATTCTTTAAATATATCCGCGGCTTTGAAAGTCCTTGAACCATCTGCGCATTTGCGTAAGCAGCATATTTTGCAAAAAAGAAGAAATGGCGCGGTATCGGAAATTCCTGAATCATCCATGCCTGCTTTGCCTGAGGATGTTCCCTTCAGGTGAACGAAAATATTTTAAGCGGAACAAAGAAAAAAAATCATTAAATATTAAAAGAAAGATGTTTTTTTAATTAATTTTATTGTATAATTAAGCTATAACGCGAAACAATAGTGGCGGGAGAAAAGCTCTATGGATGAACATACGCCGGGCGCCGAAATCAATTCCAACCATGCTCCCTCAAACTGCAATTTTAGGCTTACCCATTCCGATCTTCTCGAGGCGATCAACGCGGAAATAACGGAAATTGAAAAATTCAAATGGTACCTCGGAGAGCGTCTCGGCCATGACCCCTTGCGAGACCGCTCAATGAATGATATCTGCGAGGAATGGATCACCAAATATGCCGCTGATTTCAGGAAATGGTGGCAGCAACAGCGCAAAAATTAGGATTTTTGTTTTTTTTTTGTAATCCGCGGAAAATTAATTATTCAAAATGTATCATTGTTTAATAAATAAATGTATCATCAACGAAAGCATGTGCTTCAATAGCCAACAACTTCAACTAGTTTTTATCTTCTGTAAATACAATTAATTACAACTTTGCTAAAAAAACATGATATATCATTTTTATAATAGCATGATTCGTTTTTAGAAAAAAATGTTATATTAGAGACCATCAATCGTTTTAAAAGATACAACATGAAAACTATTTTTGAATATCTCGACTACCGGCTTTATCTTAAAGATTATTACTTTGAAAAAAAGAGGATGTCAAAATTTTCTTTCAGGGAATTTTCAAAGATGGCGGGGTTTTCATCGCCGGTTTTTATTAAGCTGGTGATCGAGGGCAAATCGAACCTCAGGAATTCCAGTATTGCAAAGCTGTCCCATGCCTTGGGGCTGGTAAAAACCGAGAGGGCCTTCTTTGAGAATTTAGTGTTGTTTAATCAGGCAAAAAACATCGATGGAAAAATGAAGTACCTCGAAAAGCTCAAGAAGTCGACTTCGACCTTGAAATCATATGTGCTTACCGACGAACATTTTGAATACTTCAGTCAATGGTACCATGCGGTAGTTAAAGAACTTTTGAACGCAATGGAATTTTCCGGGGACTATGCCGGACTTGCCGAAACAATATACCCTCCTGTCAAGGTTACCGACGTTGAGCAATCGGTACGGTTGCTTGAACGGCTCGGCCTCGTAAAGGCGGATGAGAAAGGCGTCCTGCGCGCTACGCAACAGTTTGTTTCAACGGCGGGGATTTCCATGCAGGCGCTTGCGGT
>JBAVGL010000549.1:0-2860 GCA_049684795.1 Chitinivibrionales bacterium
TTTATAGGTCATCTCCGAAATGCTGGTTCCAGGGAAAAACCAGACGTCCGTGCCGTCGTTTGACATGTCGAACACTTCGAATTCGTCAAGTGCCCCGCCGCCTTTGGTGATGTTCATTTTGACCCAGCTTGCCCCGGTAAAAGGGATCGTCTGCGCCCGCGAGGTCACTTTGTTGCCCGTGACCGTGGCCACGGTCGTCCAGGCGCCGTCGGACCCGGTGGTGGAATTCGACGACGTTTGAAATGTGTAATCGACTGGGCCGATGTCCGAGGGGCCGCCGCAGGTCTTTAAGTTCGCCGCGGCGCCGGTGGTGGAGTCAAACCAGTTGGTGTACGGAACGTCCCAGTTTATCATAATTTGGGAATGGCCCGTGCCAACGTTCATCGCCAGCCAGGAATTATTGCCCGCGGTCCATGACGGTCCGAATTTATCATCCGTCAAAAGCGTCACGCTTACGCTCGACGTATACACCGTTTTACCCCTCGAAAGTATAGGGTTCGCCACCATTGCCGAAACTTGACAAACGCCTGCTACCCCGATGAAAAGTAATGCGGCCTTGAATAAAATCCTGTCGGCAACCATTTTTTCTCCTTGAATGTTGTTTATTGATTGTTGATTATTTTTTTCCTTACGGCACGGACATCTGAAACGCCACGCAATAGTTCGGCTGGGCTTTTTTGGTAATGGCGCCCGCGAACGGGTCGGAATCGCGCAGCAGGCCCCACCGCGTCAATCCGGCAAACGGTGTGGTCATGCGCGCCGGTTCAGCAAACATAGCGTAGCCGACGATTGTGCCCGCCGCTATGGTCGTTGCGCAGGTGATTAGCACCGAATCGCCGGAAATCGCCACCGAATTTATGGTCACTCTCCCGCTTCCGACACTGACCTCGAAGCCCTTTCCATTTTTCCATTCGGCAATGCTCTGGTGCGGCGCCTGAAACGTTGTTTCCCAGACGAGCGGCAAAACGGGCGCATGGAACCGCACGGTTATGACCGCGCCGCTTCGCGCGGCCGTGTCGGGCGCGAGCGGCCGCCAATTGTCGCCGAGCACGATTCGCTGATAGTAAACCTGTCCGAATTTTTCGCCCAGCGGCTCGTATCCATCGGTGGTCAAATGAGTTCCGTCAACCGACGGATATTGATATTTCGGGCCTATGCAAACGATGTCGTTTGGATAGTCGACGCCTGCTTTCCATTGCGCAAGGGTCGAGGCTGATTGGTCGTTCGTGGAATTCTGCTGGGAAACGAGCATCTGTATCTTCTGCGTCTGTCCGGTGATCGCGGGAAGATCGGTATTGTAGTCAGACCATAGTTGGCGCAGGGCGCTTTCATAACTAGTATTGCCCGCATCGCATTCGCCGTGAAGAATGCCGATAGCGCCCACGCCGTAAATTTTGCCCGCGGCTTTCGCAAGACGCGCGATTGCCTGGGTTTCAATCAGGGTAGCCGCGTAGGCACGGCCGTTGACCCCGCTTTGCGGGGCGTTCTTTTGCAGATACGTCATGCACTGGCCGTTTTCGCCGAATTCACCCTGCACGCTGACGAAGTCGCGGCCGGAGGCGGCCTCTACCTGGGCCGTGATCTCGTTGCCCATGCAGGAATGATACGTTTCTCCCGAGATGTTCGTGGGCCAAGAACTCGGATAGTTTGTGGCCATCCGCCCAATCGGTTCCACAAGCGGAACCATCGTAAGAGCGGCGTTGGTCGGATCGATTTGCCAGGGAAGGTTCCCGGTTGAGAGCTTGAGATTATGATAGGGCTGGGTCGTGGCCTTGACAGGCGAGCCGCCTTGGCCCACGGCAAGGCTTTGCCCGGTGCCCACGACGCCGTTCCAATCAAACGCAATGGCGATCGCCGCGCTTGCCATCTTGACCTTTATTCCGGGGTTTATTGCAGCGTCGGCGGGAACGGTCACGGTGATCGTATTGTATCTGATTTTTGCAAAGGTCACGACGTGCGATTGCGTTGTTGCCATTTTTTTTGCAAGCGTGGACGTCCCCGTTCCTAAAATCGGGGTAATGGCGTTGAAGGTTGTGCCGGCCCCCGCCCGCAACCGGACTATTTTATATGAAGCAATGCGGCCGTCCGCCGTAATTGATGCCGCATAAATTCCCTGCGGTAAACCGGCAATCGAAAAATCCCCATTCTGTTTACCTTGTTTAGAAATATATCGGGACACCGTACGGCCTTCAATATCCTGCAACCGGATGGAAAAATTTCCTGAAAATCCCGACCATGAAAAGGAGCTATTGACCGGGTCCCAGGCGACGCCATGTGATAAATTCATGCCTCCGGCTTGCAGGGCGGCGGTCGTCGGCAAAACCAGATTGAACGCTCCGGCCGCATTCGTTTTTGTCGAAACCCCCTCGGAGCTTACGGTCACCGAATCAATGGCCAGTGTGGTAATCGAATCAATAACGGTGCCGCTAATGGTATCATTGACCGCGGCTCCTGCCAAGCATGCAGTCATTACAAGAACCGTAAATATCACGCCAAGACTTTTGAAACGGACTATTATCAAGACTTCCCCCCGAATAGGTTTTATTTTCCTTAAATAAAATGCATTATCGTTAATGTAAAATCGCAAAAAAAAATTGTTCAAATACCATAATTCCTCGGAATTATCCCGTAAAGCTTTTTTACGCGGACAATTCCGATGTAAAGACCAGACCGCCGCCTGCCTGCCAAAGTGATAGCGCAGGCGGGAGCGGACCTTATTCTCGCTTAATTTCAACAGGCACTTCGACTCCGCTCAGTGCCCGTCCCCCGCTATTTCACCCCCGACGACACCAGCAGTTTCTGCGAAAAAGACCGGCCGCCGGAAGCGATTGTCGCGCAATAAACGCCAGGATCCAGCCTG
>JBAVGL010000550.1:0-5606 GCA_049684795.1 Chitinivibrionales bacterium
CGGCGGGAACACGCCGGATAATGCGTCTTTGTAAATTGGTTTACCGCTCCTTTCTGATAATTTACAATTGCTATTATATTTACCTATGCAACATCGTGTCGCACATAACAATAAAATTCACCCGAAACGCGCTTCGCGTTTTCGGCGTGCAATTTTCTGGTTGTGGGCACGGTTGTTATCTGCTGGGGTTTTATTGTCTTTTGTATTATTTTTGGGATTTGTAGGGCGTCTTTTTATCTATTCTGAACCAGGGAGGCAATGGTCTTGATAAAAATATCGGTTTTTACAATTCTTGGGAGCACTTGGTCTTCCTTGAAAACCACAAAATCCGCATAGTCTCCCTCTTGCCGCCTATCAAAAAGGTCATTGTAAATTTCAGCGGTCTCTTTTGAAATCTTGTTGGTTTTTACAAAATGAAGATTAAAAAATGATCGCACACCAGTATGTTTGCTCGAGCTTATTTCATTTTGGGCAAGCAACGCAGAGACAGCGTAAAAACAAGCATAGTAAAGACGATTCACGCATGGGTTCCATCGCTTGGCGTTTGCCAATAATTTTGCATCTTCCAAAGTCTCATAGGCTTTTTCTAACCTGTACCGTATCAAATCCTGCAAAGTTCCGCTCAAAGTGTAATACCCTCATGCTTAATGTTTTTATATAGAGGTATCACGCGATAGCCAGGGCTTTCCCATTCAGCGCGGCTGCGCACGATTGAACATAAAACATCTCCGGTTTCCCATTCAATTTCATAAAGTTGATGTCTGATTTTATCAGTGCGTTTGTCATTGACTTCGCCGTTTACAAGAATCATGAAATCCCAGTCTGAGCCTTCATGAAAATCCACCCGTGCACGGGAACCATATAAAATTATCTCAGCGGAGGGTTCAATTTTCAGTACGGCTTCTTTTACTTTATTCAATATTTCTGATTTCATAATTACCTCTATATGCTCGATGATTTAACCCAAATAATAAAATACATCTTTATTAATAATATCACATAATACAATTGCTCTGTCAATACTAATCGCGAGTGGCGATCGGATCATTGATTTTAAGGCACAGCCAAAGCGATAAGTTGGGCACGAGTCAGTTTCTTTCTTGGTTCCTTTTCAATTGTTCCGACTAGAGCCGTAGACTTGCCGATACAAAATCGGCTAATGTTATATGTAATAGGAAAAACTTCATCGACCGATAAACCTAAAAATTTGGCAAAAGCCTTTGGGCCACGCTTATTGGTATCAAAGTCATGATACCGAGCTAGTATGAACCAATGCTTATCTTTAAATACGGAGAGCGACAGAAAGTGCTGAGTTGATCGAGGATTGTTAGTGTCAACATTCTCAATCAATGCCCATATTTTCGAACCGTTAGATAGTTGAACCTGAGTACCGACAATTTTTCCAAATAAATCCTTAACAGGGATCTTCTGGACCGGACGTATACCCATTCCTTCAAGTTTTTCGTCATCATTCGTAAACTCCCAGACTGGATATGATTTAATGTCAGCAATAGATAACAATTCGACTCTTTTAATTCTAAGGCTCATAGTCTCAACCTTTGTGCTGAATAAAATATCCCTGTTTTTTTTATTCTATTTTGCCCGAAAAACCATCATCCGTATCGAGAACGCCATCACGCTAGGAAAAACATCCTCAAACAACTTTCCTGACCCAAAATGCCAAGCTGTCCGTCATGCCTCAATTGTCAATTATAACCAATGATTCTATACTTTCTTTTTAATCCCCGCCAACCTCCTTTATAATATCGATATTTTATCATAAGGAAAACCATAAAAAAAGACAATTTCTTTATTTTGTTGTTTTTTCCAATTTAAAAATGAATATTAAACAGAAAGTGGTTAAATAAGGGCTAATGGCTAATTTTCTGACAATCGATTCAAAATTTGATGCGGTTTTGTCGGAAAGAAAAGTTCCGACGGAACAATGGAACGAATTGGTTAATGGGATGTCACAAGCCGGGATGAAACATTATAACCATCCTCACGCATCTTTTTCACGAGTACGGAACGCATGAGAGTGGAAACGCTTTCGATGCCCTGGTCCTGCGCATATTGTGATACAAGCGCATAAAGATCGGGCTTCATTTTTACTGAAACAAGCTTTGGTTTCTGCTTGGCAATTTCCTTTTGTGCCTCATCATAGATCGCGATAACGGCAGGAGCCTCCGCAAGGATCTCTTTTTCAGTATCTCCGGCAATAAAACATCCACCCAGATCAATCACCTCGCCGAACATTCGGTATTCGTTCTCTTCCGGGGCAAGTTCCCGGTAAATCGCCAGTGTGTGACCTGCGACCTTGATTTCTTTAACAAGTTCAGTGTTATTGTTCTTTTTCATAATCATTACCTCATGTTTTAAGTTCTTTGATGATTTTAATTGCAAGCCCTTTTCCTATCGCTTTGCCTTTATGGCAAGGAATCACGACGATCTTTGTACCGTTAGTGAATATCGCATGACTTGTTCCCTGCTGCCGAATCTTCCGGAACCCGAATTCTTTTGCCAGAGCCGCCAAATTCCGGTACGATAGATTGCCATATTTGCTCATAAAGATTACGATTCAATTAATAATAAATGTATAGAAAAGTATATTTTAAATATACCACTTTTTATTATCAAGTTCAAGAATTGTTTTTTGGGGTGAGGTCAGGAGGGCGAGGACAAAAAAAGAGAGGCCGGACTTAGCCCGGCCTCTTTGCTTTTGACGTTTCAAACGCTATTGCGATCGATGAAAATATCGAATCCGGGCTTATTGCAGGAAGACTTTCGAGCGAATCCTGCTCATGCCCTTTCCTATTTCCACTATATAGGGGCCGGCGGAAAGGCCTTTGATCGAAACGGCATAAAGCCCTGAGGCCGATTTCGCGCAATCGGAAAGGCCGACGGTTTTCCCCCTGAGGTCGAAAACGCAGACGTGCGGGTCGATCGAGCGGTCCAGGCACAGGAAGATTGTCCTGCCGTGAACGGAAATCAGGGGCCGCGTGAGCTTGAAGCCCCGGATTGTTTTTACCTTCAGGGCGGACATCACGTCGGAATATTTGACCTGGGAGATTTTCGTGGAGTCGGAGGTTGACGTCCAGGTAATACCCGGTAAATTGAAATTGATAAAAGTATCGTTGTCGGCCCGGAAGTTGTCGAAGTAGATGGTGCCGCTGTCGTAGGGCGCGCCGGACGCCGACCACTGGAAGAGCACTTGCCGCACGTCAGCGTAACTGGCCGCGCCGCTGAAATTGGCGAAAGGAATGGTGTCCGTGATCCATTGTCCCTGCGGTCTGTTCGGGTCGCTCAGATACAAAATATTGCCGTTCGCAGGGGTCCAGGTATAGGTGCTGTCTACCTTGAGCACCGGGAGGAGTTGCAGGTTCGTGGAGCTGCCGGGCTTGATAAACATATCGAACATCAAATTGGTCTTGCCGGTAAAGTTTTGGGAAATGCCTGAGCCGAGTTCGAAGTAATTGGCGGCGCCGTTGGGAACGGGCACGTTCCTCATGTCAAACTCCATGACGTAATTAGCGTTCATCCCCGCGGTGTCCACTAGCACGCTGGAATATGGGGCCAGGGAGACAATCGCGCCGCTGGCGGTCGAAGACCATGTCGTGCCCGCGGTATTGAAATTGGCCAGGGTATCGTTGTCGATCCTCACGTTGTCGAAGTAGATAGTTCCGCTGTCGTACGGCGCTCCCGACGCCGACCACTGGAAGAGCATCTCGCGCACGTCCGTGTCGCTGACGGCGCCGAAATTGGCGATGGGAACGGTGTCGGTGAACCATTTTCCCTGCGGGGCCTTGATCTGGTCGCTCAGATTCAGCGTGTTG
Organism: Chitinivibrionales bacterium; assembly: GCA_049684795.1. Classification (GTDB taxonomy): domain Bacteria; phylum Fibrobacterota; class Chitinivibrionia; order Chitinivibrionales; family FEN-1185; genus JBAVGL01. The sequence goes on from JBAVGL010000550.1 coordinate 3,834, forward strand.
CCGGTCGCCGGGCTCCAGGTATAGGCGCTTGTTACCTTGATCACCGGAACAAACTGCAGGTTGGTGGAGCTGCCGGGTTTGACGAACATATCGAAAATAAAATTGGTTTTGCCTTTGAAGTTCGCGGAAGCGCTTGTCCCGAGCTCGAAGTAATTGGAGTTGCCGTTGGGAATGGGTATGTTTTTCAGATTGACCTGCATGACATAATTGCCGGTCATGTCCACGATGGTCACGTTCTTTATCATGACGTCGCTCTGGTGCGCGGTAAAAAGCGCCGTGAGCGCCGGGGCCGTGGTGCCGTAATAGCCTAACAGGGAAGTTGAGTCATTGGTCATGGTCCAGCTCAGCGCTCCCGCATAGCCGTTGGAATAGGTGTATGAAAATGCGTCGTTGATCGCTACCGTGCTTTTAAGCGCCTGGCCGCTGTTCGGCCCGATCATGGATGTGCTCCAGCTTCCGGCCGGGAACCTGCCGATCATGATGGGCCGGTCCATGTTCCAGTAACTCGCGGCATGGTCAAACGGCGACAGGCTGTCGGCCTCGTATTCCGGATCGTAATGCACCATGTAAAAATCGAGGTATCCGGCGCTGTCTCCGCCCGCGGCTATCAATTGACTGGTTGAATACTGGCCCCTGTATTGAAACGACGTGATCCCGGTCGTGGCCATTTTTTCCGAATTCTTGTGGACGAACCCCGCTATCTTGTTCGTGATCCTGATAATGTCGTTCTGGGAGATCTTTCTGGGCTGGCTGGCCGTCGAATCAAGCATGTTTTCGGGTTCGTTGAACACTTCCCAGCACATGACCGCGGGATGATTGCCCACGCTGTCGAGCATCGGTTTCAGGGCATTGGTCAGGTAGGTGTCGATGTTCGACGGAACGGTCAGGAACTTGTAGTTGCTGGTAAGGTTGTAGTTGCTGTAGGAGGATTTCGTGCCGGGCACGAGCAGGTCGTACGAAAACAGGCACATGGAAACCACCACGCCATAGGCATAGGCCGTGTCCAGCGCCTGGCGCATGTTCGAAATGGTCATAAGGCCCAGACCGGTCACCGCGCCGGTCGTGTCCAGTTTCGGGCTGTGCGAGGCGTCGGTATGGAGCCACCAGCGGAGCGAATTGCCTCCGGCTTTCCGTATTTTCTTTACCTTGTCGGTAAACAGGTCGATATTGATGTTAACGTCGCCCACGTCGTTTCCGAACGAGTTCGACGACAGCCAGGCCAGATTCATCCCGTCGAGGAACAGCTTTTTCCCGTCGATCACGGTCCAGTTCCCGTTCATGGAATCCTTGACCGTCTGCGGGGGCGTGGCCGCCGCCGCGGTCATGGCGAGGCAAAACACGGCAACGAAAAGTTTTTTGATGTTGGCACCCATCATCGCTCCTTTTTTAAATGGTTAATAAAAAGTTGATCGATTCTAATTAGTGTTCAAGGGTTAATGGAAAGTTCAGTAGATTTTTTTACGGCGGCGAGGTGACTTCAATGTGCTCGGCGATTTCCGCTTTCGCCCTTGCCGTGTCGTCTTTGAAAAGCCTGAACAAAACCAGCACCACGATAATACGAAGCAGCGACGACAGGGCGAACAGCGACTGCAATTGCCAGTCGAACCAGACCGGGAGCCGTGTCGCCAGGAACCCGCCCAGCACGCCGAACACGAACGTCGCGATCGCCGTCACCACAGATGCAAAGGCAATGTAATGGTCCGATTTTTCTTTTTCCGTCAGATGCAGAAGATAGCTGAAATTCGCGATGTTGAACCCTCCCCAGGCCACGCC
>JBAVGL010000551.1:0-4872 GCA_049684795.1 Chitinivibrionales bacterium
GATAAGTCTCTGTACGCAGGAATTATATACGCTGGACGCGTATATAATTCAGCTACAGAGACTAACCTGGCTTGCTATTTCACGCGCAGGTTGCCGATATTGAAGGAGCCTTTGCTCCCCGGAGGAACGTTAAAGGAGACAGCCTTACCTTTACTGTCGCCGGAAGCAACAGTGACCTTATAATTCCCTGAATTGCGGCAATCGAAATAGAACAAACCATGTTCATCGGTGACGGAATTGGGATTAATTATCGTGTCCGAGGGCCCCGTCCGATTGAAATCAAGATAACTGATGGTGATTGAAGTCGCGGCAAGCGTTATGCCATTCTGGGAAGCAAGGGAACCCAACACGGAGATCCAGGGAACTTTACTGGTATCATTGATTCCGTTCAAGGTCTTTGCGCTGTCGGGGTTTATCTTTTTAGTTTTGGCCGTGTCCGGCTTACCGGTATCCGGCTTGGCAATATTCACCTTAACCGTGTCGGCCTTGATGGCGCCGGGGGAATTGACTTTTTGCAAAAAAGTCAGCACTCCGGCCTGATAAAAACCCTTATTGTTCCGGGGAATTCTGAACGTTACGGGTTCGCGGTCCCAGCTGGGCGGCGGTATTATTTTATAGGTCTGCGTTTCATGGCCCAGGAACTGGAAACGGCCTATACCGTTGGTAAATGTCGCGACGGGCACGGCTTTTTTATCGCTCGCGGCGATAACGGTGATGGCCTGATACCCGAACGGGCTTCCGTCGAAATCCTGCAATGTTCCGAGAACAAGCACGGATTTTTCCGAGCCGAGCGCGAGGCAAAATCCGCTTTTGTATTGCGGGAACAGGGTAAATGACGATTTTTCATTCACGAACCCCATGGGCGGATTTTCCGGCTCCACTTTTATTCGTTTGAGCTGATACGGCGCAAAGAGCGGAAGGACTGCCGGCCCGAATTCATTGGTAACGGCTTCATATCCCTGGTCGGACGGATTCACCTTGATTTTATCGTCATCGAGATTTTTAACGCCCTTGACCAGCACAAATCCGCCGCTGTAGAGGGGACGCGAAAAACCTACCGAATTGCCCGCGTACACTAAAGCGGTTTTTAAAATAAGATCGGTCTGATGCTGCAAATAATTTGCTCCCGAATATTCGGGCTGGTTCAAGTCCTGCATGAGTTCGACGGTCCCCTGATTGCCGGTGTATCCCGCGAGGCCGTTATAGTCATTGTATTGCGGTCCGAGCTGGGCAATTACAGAGCCCAGAATTCTTTCCGGACGCGGCGTAAAATCATCATAGTTCCATTGGACCGCGGTATTGTAATCCCATTGCGGCGCGGATGTTTGGGTGGTCTGCGAAGTCTGCGAGGTTTGCGCAGTCTGTGACGAGGTTGTGGATTGCCCCACATTATCCGGCGGATGCCTGTTTATTTCTTCGCTCAGGTTGAATTCGTTCTTGTTGGACCGGAAAATCCACTGCACGTTTGCAATTAGGTCGGGACTGGCCTCGCTGCCGTGAACGTCCGTCGTATATTGAAAGGCGATGCTGGTAAAGAGGTTCTTCAGCCAGGTTTTCTGCAAACGGAACGAGAACTCAAACAGGTTGGAAGTGTCGCGGCGGACATAGTACTTCGTGCCCGCGGTGATGGTAAACTGGTCGTTGAGCGGCGCGTTGAGGTCCGTGGAAAATTTCAGGGCCTCAAGATAATTATACGGCGAGTCCACCGGATTTTTCAGGAATTTTGGGCTGAGATATTCCGCCTGGGTGTTCCATGTGAGCGGTGTATTCAATACGAAAACGCCGGGCCGTTTTTGTCCGGAATTCTTATAGGAAACCCTTGTTTCATACGTGTATCCCAGCCGCAGGGCGGAGCCGGGGCCGCGGTTTTTGATGTAGCTTCCGGCCGCGTCCAATTGCACGAACCCCGAGGGAATCGCGTAAAGCCCTCCGAACCCGAGCATGCCGTCGCGGTAATGCGACAGTTTATAGCCTTTACCGAACAACGTGGCGGTGTCCGCGGTATTTAGGACCGATTGGGTATTTGTCTCGCTGGTAAACGCCTGGGAATAAAGGTCTAAAGTCAATCTGTCGGTTATGCCGCGCTGATAGGCCAGGGACAAACAGGGCTGGTCTTCATTATACGAATAGCGTCGCAGTAAAAGTTTGCTGGGGAATCCCGCATTTAATGAATACCTGGAAAATCCCTTTGTTAACAATGTCGTGTTGTACTGAGCAGAGAAATCTATGGAATCCACGCGTCCGGCAAAGTCCCTTAAAATAATTTTGACATGATTGTTTCCGGATGAAAACGGAAACCCCCGGACATCGTGCGTGCCGGGCTGCAGGACCATTTTGCTGACCATGACGTCGTTGACCCAGATCTCCGCTTCGGCGGGGTCCGTGAGATAAAATTCATGCTCGCCCGTCGGGTACGTAAGCACATACGGTTGCAACGACAGGTCTTTTGAAATCGATACTCCGCCCATGCGGACGTTGGATTGATAACCCAGGGTCAAATACTGGATATCACCGGCGGAGAACCTTAAATCCTGCTCCTGACGATCGTACAGCAGGCGCACATCCTCGCGTTCCAACGGACGATTTGATTTTTGCAGATAATTGGCCATGCCTTCCAATACAACATTTTTTGCGTTTATCGCGCCATCGAAATTAGCGTTGAAAGGCTGTCGTATATTTTTATCTTCGTTTGCGATCAATTGGGCCTGGGAAGTTGTTGAATCGGCGGCGGACAAATCCTGAAGATACTTGAACTGCTGGTCCGCCTGGATATTGCAATAGGCTGAAACAACGTTGGGCTTGACGGTCTCCACCGCATAGGGGTTCTCCATCTGGCCTGATAGCTGAAGAATTTGTTTGGAGAGATACATTGGCGGAACCAGTATTTTTACCTGATACGTTTCATTATCAAAACTGGTTTGCAAACCAAGTCCCGTCAGAACGCTTTGTGTAATCCGGCCCGTGGAATCTATTGCCGCCTTAATTTTTTTTAAAATTTCCGGGGTCGCTATTTTTATCAAAATTTTCATGACAGGCTGGATCGGCATTGAAAAATCATGACGATCGTCGGTAAAGATGATTTCCATTGCGCCGTCGGTCGTTTCGTTTATCACGAGCGAAACTTCGACCTGTCTGGGGCGTTTTGGCGGAGAGGTATGGAAGATTTCGCGATACAGTTCTTCGCGGGATTTATTGCCAAGCGCTTTTTCCATTATTTGCGCGCCTGCCTTAATTGCTGGAGGGAGATTGACCTTTTTTGTGGTGTCTTTTTTTTGAGAGGATGTTTGCGGCCCAATCAACGCCGCGCCGGTTGAATCGGATTTTACGGTTTGTTTTTCCATTGGAGCTCTTTTTTGCGCGACAGTTCCTTTCGCGGAGTCTTTTTTTTCTGATGTCAATTGCGGTTGCATCAATGCTTTGCCGGTTGAATCGGGTTTCTGGGCCTGTGGCCCGCGCATGTTGGCTTTTTTCCCGATCCGGTTCGCGATCCTTTTCTTGTTGGGGTACCTGCGGTATTCCACGGAAACGGAGTCATTGATTTTAAGATTTGAAAAAGCAATTTTCCCGCCGCGGCTCTGAATCAGAGTGGCCGAATCCGTCATGACCGGATAATCAACTGATTTTTCCTTAACAACGATAATTCTTTTCAATGTATCTACGGCAACAATTGCCCCCTTAAGATGTTTTATTGAGAAAGCCGAGGTTGCCGAGGTCTGTGGATAGGCCGCGGTCCATCCAAAGGCAAGAAGTGTAAGCAGCAAAACCTGGACATTATTTTGCATGATGCGGGGAAAAATGAAATGTGCTGTCACGTACAGGAATCCGATGAGTAGTTGTTATTTCTCCGCTTCAAATTCCGCCGCGACCTTCACCGGCCCCACGGCCAATCCCGGCGGCCAGGCAACATCGATTTTCCTGCAATAACCGGCAAAGACGCTGTGTTTCGTTTGCGCGGGAACAAGCGCCGGGTTATACACCACGCTTTTATTGACGATCATTTTGCCGTTTTTATCAACAGGCGTGACGCGTAATTTCATCCCGGTGAATTTTTGCAGGGCTGTCCCTTTGTTATCAAGCAGCAGGACCAGGCGCATGGCGCCGGTGGAATCGGCCTTTGATAGCGCCGAGTCAACCACAACGTTGGCCTTAGTGCCGGCGGGCCGGACCACGATAATGCCCTCATATCGAACCAGTATATTGAGCCTTCCTTCAGCCTTTGTCCTGGCTTTATCTTCGTCTCCAAGTTTGACCGGCGCCTGCTCGGCGATCAGGCCATAGGCGATTTCTTTTTTCGGTATTGCTTCTCCAACCCACTTGATCTGCACGCGTTGACTTTCGCCGGGCATAAGCACGATCTGCGAGGGATAAATCGCGAAGTTGTCCGCGGATTTGTCTTCGGGATAAAGAATTTTCAAGCCGTCCCGCGAAACTTCCCGGCCTTTGACTTTTAATTCTATGGCCATAGGGACCTTTGCGTCTCCCTTCTCCGATTTAATGACGACTTCCGCGCTTGTGATGTTTTTCGATGGCTCCAATATGGTGATCATGGGCGTCATGGAATAGCCTGCATGCGCGGATTGAAAAACGCTCAGTATTAAAACAACCGGCGCTGTTTTTAGAACGGTAAATTTTCCCATAAACCTTGGTCCTTTGCTCCTTGACAGGTGCTTTGAGTTAACCCACCTGCTTCACTGGTGGATTGCTGTAGCTGAGATTATTATCTACGCAAAAAGCGTAGATAATTCGTAACTATACAGGTAATAAGCTGACGTTTTTGGCATTAAGTTCGAATACTTTTCTTAGATAGTGCATGACATCAAGGTTCTGTTTGTTAATTGTTGACAGGAAGCCTCTAATGCGACAGAAGACTTG
>JBAVGL010000552.1:0-5248 GCA_049684795.1 Chitinivibrionales bacterium
GGCCAATTCGGTATTCAATATAGTTTTAAAATTTTTTCTTGATTCTTTATCAATTGTGGAAATTTTTAGCAAAAGTTCAATAACCAACTGTCGGAGGATCGAATAGGGTTGCGTGGGTGTAAATCGGTTGCTTTTTGCTGAAATAAAATCAAACTTGCTATCATCAACATGCGCCTTGAATTCACGCACTATTTCGGTCTTGCCTATTCCGGATTTGCCATATAATAAAAATGAGTTATTTTTTCCTTTTAAAAGATGTCCGAGTCCCAGGCATAAAAGCTCCAATTCATTTTCACGGACGATAAAGAGCCTTTTCCTGTTTATAGCGGCAACTGCGTCCTTTTGCCCTGCAATAAAATCATCAATTTGTGCGCTGTTCAGTTTATCAATGGCAAAATCAACGTCGCTTAAGAAACCCTCCGCCGTCTGATACCGGTCAGACGGGGTGGCGCGAAGGCCTTTCAGCAAAATTGAGTTGATGAATTTAGGGACATGCTTGACGGCCATTATTTCGCGCTTGAGCGTAGCATCGAGCAATTCTTTTAGTGATTCCTCTTTCATGGGAAAGGGAAGCTTGCCTGCAAGCATCCGGTAAAGAATTATCATTGTGCAATACAAATCCGAACGCGTGTCGATTTTGAACTTGGTGAACCCCATTTGTTCCGGGGATAAATAAGGGAAGGTCCCAATGATGCGGCCTTCGGGGGTTTTTCTGGCTTCATCTTCGGTCATGGAAAAACCAAAATCCAAGACTTGCAGGCCTTTTTTTTCCGTAATGAAAATGTTATGAGGGTTAATATCGGAGTGGATGATGCCATGACCGTGGATGTAAGAAAGCGCATTTAAAAGCTGCTTGGTGATATGAAAAGCATCGGTTTCGGGAAATTTTTCCCTGATTTGGAATAATTGCGCAAGCGTATCTCCCCGTTCATAGGCATAGATAATTGAAAACATGTCGCTGTCGACTATGGTGTCGTGTGGTTTTGCGATGTTGGGATGGTCCAGCGAAGATACAATGTCCATTTCGCGGTAAAACCGTTTTTTAAGGTCTATTCGTGTTTCGCCTTTTTCACTTTGCTTAATTGACTTAAGGAGAAACAGCTCGGCGGAGTCTTTTTGACGGATAAGAAATACATCGCTTTCCCGGCTCTTTGAAATCGGGTTAAGCAGGTCATATTTGTTTTGCAAATTTACCATAAGAATAAAATATTCATTAATGATTTAATCTTGACGCAGGTAAAAAATATTTTACAATGAGGCAATACGTATGTCAAGAAAAAATGAGGATTTATATAAAGAATCTTAGCAAAACAACAGTCATACCATATTTGGTAGTTTTCAATGGAGATACAACAAGATGTTGTAATAATAACTTTCAGAGACCAATATTAAAATGAGTTGTTTTAATATTGATAAATTGTTTTTCGGGTTTCAGGCTGGATTAGCCGCATATTGTCTCTTCCAATTTCATTAATAGCTTTCTCGACTTTTTTTGTAAAAAACCTAATGGGGCCCTCATATTTATCAAGAATTGATTCCCCAAAGGTTGCCTTCATTTTATCAATGATATTGTCCACCATTTCTTTATGACAATCCATTACCTTATTTCTAGAAGCAACAAGCCAAACAATATCCTTTTCCAGTTTTTCGCCAAGATATTTAGCTCTCTTTTTTAGAATTGGGCTCATGGATTTTTTAAAATTAATATAACCATCTAAACGAATGTTCAGTATTCTATGCGCACTTGGGCCATTTAATTCATATTCTCTTTGAAAAGATGATAAAATAATCTCACGTTGTTTATGTATCGGGAAATCTGGATGGATATGAAATCCGGAATTAAGCATATGCCTGTCTTCCCAAGGAAGAGAATAAACAATTCTTCCCTCGGAGGCCAACTTTTTATAAAGCGGTGTGGCTGGAAAAGAACATAGCGGCATAATTTGTGAATAAGCTTGTCCGCATGAATAAAAATCGTTTAGATCATCTTGGAGATTTTGAGGGTTATGAAAATCAAAGAATAATATTCCTGACAATAGCGTAGTTATACCAAATTGCGCCAGTTCTCTTATTAATGAAGTAATATCCGCATCTTTATTTTTAGAGTACTTTGAAAATTTTGATTCATATCCCAGCCATATTGTTGTGATACCCATTTCCGCAAGACGTTGTGGTGTATAAAATTTAATATTTTCACTGGAGCTGAAAATCAAATCAAAATTAAAATAGGGAGTTTCATCAGGTTTTGAACAAATAATTTCATGAAATTCAAGTGCCCTTTCATGATCTTGAAGAAAATTTTCATCCATAATCCAAAAATCTGTGATATTATAATTTCGGGCTTGCTTAACTATTAGGTTGTAAAGATCAATTCCTCTGGAAAGAAAGGGCAAATATTTGCATTCAAAAAAATGGCTTGTAATGCAAAAATCACAAGCATTTTTGCATCCCAATCCTGTCGCAATGAGTCCGGAAGGTTGGGTTTGAATTGGAATTCCTAAAAATTCAATAATTTTGCTTGAGACTAAGGGATGGACAAAATTAAAGGTCGGGTTTTGATTAGTAATATGCCTAATAAATCGAATTCCTTCCCCATGACAAACATAATCAACATCCACCAGCTGTTCTAAATCAGGGATAACGGTTCCAAAACCTCCGATAATGATTTTGCTTGATGGGGAAGTATTCTTTATCACCTTCACCATTGCTATTAATTTTTGAAGAGTGGACGGGATAAAGCTTATTCCGACAAAATCATATTTATCGACTTTCAGTTCATATTCAAATTCCTCTATAAAAGGCCACTCAAGAACCGTTGCTTGCATTCCACAATTTGCTGCAATCAAATGGATCCCTGCATTGCCAATCCATATTCGAGGAGAAAAGACTCCTTGTACTCTGGTAACTTGGGAAGCTAAAAGCTCTGGAATATTTTCTTTTCTTCCATATTTATCATCAACCCCAAAAGGTTTGAAAACTGTTGAGAGTAATATTTTTGAGGACATATTACTAGTTCTCCAAATATTTTAATACAAAAAATTTATCATTCTTTTATCAAAAAAAAGCATAAATTATTAAGATGACTGCTGAGCTTTTATAACGCAATTTTCAGTTTTACAAGACATTTGAGATGATGTCCTTTTTCCATCCAAGGCCTGTGTAAGATGTGAGCCAATAAATCCAGTTGCACCGGTGATAAAGATTTTCATCTTGAAAGGCTTTCAGATGCCAAAAATAAATTCCACTTTGGACGGAACTTTATAATCGGAAATATTTTCCCGGCACCATTTGAAAAAGGCATCTTGGGCAGTTTTTGTATTTTTTTCGAACCTGATTTTCGCATGAACGGTCTGGCCTGATAATATATCATCCTTGCCAAAAACCTCCGCTTCCAAAACATTCGTATTAAATTTGATAAATCGCTCAACTTCGGAAGGATATACTTTTTTCCCCCCATAATTAATCATTCTTTTTTTTAAACCTGCAAAATAGATGTAGCCTTCCTTATCTTTTGAACCCCAGTCTCCGCTGTGTAACCAACCGCCAGCAAGGGCATTTAGCGTTGCTTCAGGATGGTGGTAATATCCTTTCATAATATTTTTGCCCTTAATAAATATTTCCCCTTCTTGACCTGGCGGAGCTTCTGAATTTTGTTTGGAAAATATCTTTACTTCACAGCAAGCAATAGCGCGACCGATTACCCTTTCTCTATATTTATCTCCTAAAAAATTCCAGGTGCATACCGGAGAAGCTTCCGTTATCCCGTAACCTTCTTGGATTTGAATTTTGTTTTGAGTGGACATTTTTTGATAAATTTTAACAGGTAATGAATATCCACCGCTAATAACGCTCTTTGCAGGTGCGATCATTTTCTGGATGTTTTTTATTTTGCTTAATAAAAAGTATACAATTGGGATAGAATACAAATGAGTAATATTATGACTTAGGAAATTATTAATCGAGATTTTTGAATTAAATAAATCAGATTCATTTTGAATGACTGTAGATCCTCCGCTCAGCAAAGGGGTAATTATCCCTGTCTGAAGTCCAAAAGAATGACAAAAAGGAAGCAGGGCACAGGTAATGCTTCCAGCTGTCACGCTGTTTCCTTCCGCTATTGCTCTCGCATTCGCCAGCATGTTCTCATGCGTCAGCATGACCGCCTTGGCATACCCGTCCTCGGCGGCGGTGTAAATCATGGTGCAGACGTCGGACAAATCTTCTCCGCCGTCATTTTTCCAGGACTGGTTGCGGATTTCAATTTCTTTGCTAAAATCGAAAGTTTCCGTGGCCTTATCGATCCGAATGCACGCCGCAGGCGGGGTGTCGAGCAGCATTTCGCTAAGTTCTAATTTCCCGATTTTCGGGTCCATAATAACGCAGACGCGGCGCGCCTTGATGATGCCGAAGTAGGAAAAAACAGTCTTGATGTGGTTCGTGGCGAAAAGATAAACAAAGGGAGAATCGGAAACCAGGTTGTCCTTTAAATATCGCGCGACGCTGTCGATCCCGGCCATGACGATTTCAGGGCCATATTCTTTTTTCCGGAAAATAACTTTGCCAGGTTGCAAAAAATCAGTAAGGAGTTGCATGATTATTTAAGTTGATTTCTATTCTTCTTTATAAGGTCATCTGGTTTGGTATCGGGCGTCAATCCAATATTATACTCCCAGTTGGCGCCATAATCAATTGAAAAAGCGTGTCTCCGATTAATTTTTCAAAAACAGTCTTGCTGTAACTGATATTTCCCGACATGGGCTTGCCGAATGGGATTTTGCCGCCCTGCGCCCATGTCTTGCAATAGAGCGCCCATCGTTTGCCGTCGTAGGACGCAGCTATTTTCCTTCCCCTGTCCCAGCTTGCTTCCGGAAGATCTGTGGAATTCGTTCCTTTGCCCACAACAAAAAAACATCCAGATACCGTGTCAAACGCACGGTGCAAAAACGAAGCGATAAGGTCCGTTTTTTGAGGTGCGCTGTAAATGCTGTCTTGCAGCTCCCTTAGCGTGGTCAACAAGGAATCGTTATGGGCGGCCGTATCATAGGCCGGTCTCGATTGCAAAACAGCCGTGGAGGCGTGGCCGTTATTCTTTTGGGCAGGGGAGGGGTTTTTCCTGCAAGAAACGACGGCCACAACAAAAACTAAAATTGCAAGAGCATGGAGTTTCATGGTATTTTGTACTATGAGCCATACTCCTGATTTTGGACACTCCAAGAACCAAACATATTTTCATTATTACTCTTGGAGG
>JBAVGL010000553.1:0-1666 GCA_049684795.1 Chitinivibrionales bacterium
ATATTGCTAAAATGAAGAAATTAGCAATATCGCCCTGCAATTCATAGTCAATTCTTAAAAAAGTCAATCGTCTTAGCCCAAGAATCAACCTGTAAATGTGCATTCCCTTTTAGCGTTCCTCCAAGAGAGAATGTAAGACGTGGAGCGATCTTAATCTTCGCATCTCCATAGGGTATTATATATGGAGCATAAAAGGTTTCACCAGCATCATCATAAACAACCATATCATATTTATGCCGGTAATTACTTCTTCGAAGTGTTTCCATTATCAGAGTACAACCGTCATAAGAATTCCAAATGTTGTTCTTTGGGTTGGTCAAAATCAACAGATCTGCATTGGCATTTTCCACCTTTATGCGTGCGGCATCCTTGTTTTTTGCGATGTTTAATGCTTTCTTATAAGTGTGCATGAAACCAAATGGTTCATTTTTGACAATGCATTTAATCAGATCAGACACTATCCAACGGTTCTTTATCCGGATATATGGTAAAGGGTTCCCTTCAGAAGTCCATGAGGAGACATTCTTAAGAGCGATCCCTTGAAAACAATAGGCATTTGGAGCCCATAATACCATTTTTTTGATGGACGGATGTCTTAACGCGAGAATCAGCGAAAGTTCTGCGCCTTTCGACATTCCCAAAACATAAACCTCTTTGCCGCCGGTAATTTCATTGTTCTTTAACCAATTAAATGCTCTGTCAAAATATTCGAGCGGAATCCCAGAGAGTTTGGCAGGCAAACCCTTTTCGCCAAAATAAGGCAAGGATAAAACATTAAAACCATGTGATGCTAACAAGGCTGCTATTGGCGAATTTATGGCAAGATTACTGCCGGAGCCGCCTAACCACATAACAGTTTTATTTTCTGGATTTTCTGTGTAGAATAATTCCCCAACAAACGCATCCGATATTTTCAATTGCTTAACTTCCCGCGTCATAAACAAACGTTCCAACGTTACTTTTGATTCAACTTTATCACATTGAGCAATAATATCGATAAAGAGGCCATTGTCAACCGATATATTTTGGCCAACCTTATTAAATTCTTTCGCATTTTTAGGCTTCATTGACACAATTAAACCCATACTGTCGATAAAATCATAGCTTCCACTTATTGGTTTCTGCCTTGCCAAATCGACTTTGCCTTCAGAATTCGCTGTAAAGCAAGCAAGTGATTCAAACAATACACTTTTTGCCCATGGGAAACGCATCGAAGCTTTTAAAGTAACTTTGCCTGATGGCGGTAAATCGGAAATGGAAATGCTAATTTTTTCATCACATAAGGCTTTAGTTGGTGCTGCGCTTAGTTTCATTTTTTAAAACTCCTTCCTAACCCACAAGCGGCTGATTGTAACGCATATCGCGATTTTACTTTACTTAATATCAATTCTGAATTCGCTAAAAGCAAGGATAAAATTCTAAGGATGAAGGAGGAAAATAGAATTCAAAACTCATAAATTCAGGGATTGGGATTTTCGATTTGTCAGGAGTCAACTTTTTGCAAGGCGCGACGCATGATTTAAATTTATGGCAAGCGTCATTCGGACAATTTGGGCAAATTGAGTGCTACGATCAGGATGACCCGAGTTCCCGTTGATATCACACTTTAGCATTGGAGGCTGCCATGAAGTTTTGCTGGATAACCATTACCGTGAAGGACATGGAG
>JBAVGL010000554.1:0-4445 GCA_049684795.1 Chitinivibrionales bacterium
TTTGCAGGCTGTAAGCCTGCGTCAGGGCCGAGGCATTGTAGAAGAGCGGCGACTGCTGCTGTGAGTCCTGCACCGCGACCCGCACGGGGACGATGCTCACGTTGTCAAGCCAGTAGACCGAATCAGCCTTCGTGTTGGAGAAATCCACTCTGCTCTGGGCATCGGTCGTGTCCGCGAAAAAAACGCACGAATAATTCTGCCGCGTGTTGCGCAGGATAAAATACTTGTCAAGGCCTATGGCGGCCCACGGCGTGTGCGCCTGACGAACGATGGCCTGCAGCGAGGCGGTCGGATTCAGCGACAGCGCGCTGAAGCTCAGTTCGTACGCCTGGTTCGTTGCCAGCGCGAAGCTTGACGGATAGACGAGGCACGCAGCCGCCGCGGAATCATTGTCGTACGCGATTCTCATGCAGCCGGAATCGAGCCCGGCGCTTTTGGCCCAGGAAATCTGGACAGCGGAGGGCCAGCCCGACCAGGGAGATACCGAACTGGAGAATGTTCCGTTGGCAACAATGTTTGCGCCCAGCGTGTCGAGCACTTGGTACCGGGACAAACTCTTCAGGCTGGTTTTCGAATGCGCATCCTGGCCCTTTACGGCTTGCCAGCCATTCAGGCCGTAGCCAGATCCGTTCAGGGTGATGATAATGTCGCCGTAAGGATTGCAGTAGTAGTTGCTGTCCGTCGTGACAAGCAGGGCCGTTGCCACCGGGGAGTTTTCGAAGCAGGTCTGCTGGTCCGACAGGGAATAGAAAATGTTTCTTTTCGCGACATTTCCCCGCACATACCCGGCCGCGTCGGTGGACGATTCGTCGAACCCGAATTGAACCTTATTATCATAGGAAACGTTGCCGGAAACAGTGATGTTCCGGTTGTGGTGGAGAAAAATCCCGTGGTTCGCGCAGCCGGCGGTGGTGTTCCGGATGATCGAAACGTCATGGCCGTAATCGTCGATATAAATGCCTTCGCCCGGAGTATAGCCGACGTCCGGCGTTCCCTCGGGCGCCGACTGCGAACCCAGCACGATGTTGTCGCGGATGACGGTCCCGGCCGAACCCGTCTGCGCGCTGTCGCTCTGCCAGCCGGTATATATCCCGCCGCCGTCGTCTTTTGTCAAGCAGCAATGCCGGATGAAGTTGTTTTCGATGAGGTCGTTTGCTCCGTTGGGCTCCAAACCGATGTAACCGATGCTGTCGACGGCGTTGCCCAGTACCTGGGCGTTGCCGCCGTCCGCTTCAAGCCCCAGGCCCGAACAGCACAAGTCTCCCAGCCCGTTTTTGGTGAAATTGCGGATGAGCGCTATGTCACGGACCACGTTGCCTGAAAACGTAAGCGAAGCGCCGTTGGTTTCAACGCCGTTCTGGCTTGACCCTTCGATCGTGTCGCTCTGGATGATGCAATTCGGCCCGTTCAGGTAAATCCCTTCGGCATCGGCAAAGGAAATCCTGTTTCCCATGAGAATGACATTGGAAACATTGTTTCCGAAAATCCCGTACTGCGCCTGACCCGTAATGGTAAAACCCTGAATGGTAACAAACGATTTGCCATTCATGGAAAACCCCGTCTGGTATGTTGACCCCTCAACGGTGTAATTGGCCGGAGAGTCATTGCCCGGCGTCCATACATACAGCTTTTGGCCGAGCGAATCATAATACCACTCTCCTGCCGTGTCAAGGGCCTGGAGCGCGTTGTTGATGAAGAACCCCCAGCCGGGTTTGAGCCCGTACACGGGCGCCGCGTTGAGCGTCAGGGATTTTCCGGCCGTGTTGCATGAGACAATCTTTTTGGAGGCAATGGTCCAGTGCATGGTCCTGACGTGGACCGTAGCGTTTGTCCAGTCAACGGCGTTCAGAAGATTGCTTGTCAGGGTCGTGCTGTTCAGCGTATCGGTGATCGCCAGGTATCCGGTGTTGGGATAGCGCGCAAGCGTCAATGGCTGGCCGTTTAAAAACACCCGGTCGATGTTCTGCGCCACAACGGTTTCGAATATGTTCCCGCCGTATTGCGTCCACGGCGACAAAATGGCGACGGTCCCTTTGATCACCGGGTTTGCCCCGGCGCCATAAGGGCCGTAGGTAATCGGGTTTCCGGCCGCGCCTGACGACGAGACCGTGACGCTTCCCTGCCACGAATCGCCGCATTTGAAAAGGATGTTGTCGCCCGGGGCAAAAACCTGTGAACTTACTTTTGCCAGGCTCTGCCACGGCGTGGCTGAATTTTGCGCCTGCGCGCCGGTATAAGCGTCGCTTCCCGCCGAAGAAGAAACGTAATAGGTCGCGCCGCGCGCATTGGTCATCGAAATACCGGTTGTGATTAAAATTGCGATTGTCAAGGCATGGAAATCGGTCCGAATCGTAATGAAATTGAGCAGCACGTTTTTCAAGAGCCTCCTCCTTGAAAATATTTGAAAGCCGCGGTATTCCGGTTCCCCTATTTTTCAATGACAAACGGAAACATCACTTTTTTCCCTATTGCCTCGGCCCGAAGAAAATATCTGCCTGATGCCAGACCGTTGAGAGGCAGGGAGAAAGCCGGGGTCGTTACACATTGAGATGTTTGCCGCAAGCATTTTCCCGAAGCGTTGAAAATTTCAAACGTAACGTTCCCCCCTTGCTTCACGCCGTTCAGGTTTAACAAAATGCGGTCGCCCGATATTCGGATCATTAAAATAGGCGGCGCTGTCTTTGACGCAATGGCGCGGGGAAGTACGGTGCTGTTGCCAAAAAGTGACGTGAGTATCGTGCCTTCTGAACCTACGACCACATACAGGGAGCCGATAGTTGCGGCGGAATAAAGAATGCTTCCACTATTTGAGGTTTGTAATGTCCATTTCGATCCGTCCGGGGAGGTGGCTATTTGTCCCTTGTCTCCTGTTGCCAGAAACTGATTGTTCGCCCAGATCACGGAACGAAAATATGATCCCGTCGGCAGGCCTCCGTCAACCCATTTTATTCCATCGGTCGACACAAGAGCGCAATAGCCTGCCGCGCCGCCCACGGCCACGAACGTTGCGCCGTTGTATGCCGAGGAATACAGCCCCGTATACTGGTATCGCGCGTTTTGGTCGGTCCATGTCACGCCATCGGGCGACGTGTAAACGACCGACGAGTAAGGGGTCGCCGAATTATCATATTCACCCGCGGCCACAAGCTGGGCGCCCGTCCATATCACCGAATTCCAAATGCCTTCTCCCGGCTGGCCCCTGTCCGTCCAAGTTATGCCGTCCGGCGAGGTAAGAACCCGGTCATAATTTTCCGTTAAATCGCCGCTCCACGATCCGCCCACGGCCACGAATTGTTTTCCCGTCCATGCGACGGATTTTAATAAATCCGTAACGCCGGAAGACGCGCTCTTCCATGTTATTCCGTCAAGAGATGCGATAACCGCGCCTTTGTCACCCACGGCCAGGAATTTGCCGCCGGACCAGATTACCGACGACAGCGACTGTTTCGTGACATTCGTATCGGACCGGTTCTCCCAATCCATGCCATCCTGTGAGGTAATAATCGTGCCTCCGGCGCCCACGGCCACGAGTCGTGCGCCTGAAGACGCGACGGAATACAGGTCGGCGGAGACGGGACGGGTGATGGATCTGTCGCTCCATCCCATGACAGTTCCCGAAGGCGCACACCCGTTGGAATCACAGGTAATTATAGTGTCGAGACAGCTCGTGACTTCACATCCGCCAAACCAATTTAAATCGTAATTTGAATAGTTCCCAACGGCAACAAATTGGTTTTTTGCCCACACTATTGAATTAAATTCATACTGGACCTCGGGGCTGCTGGGTTCATAAAAATCGGTTTCCCAATTTTTACCATTATCATATGACGTGCATATCCAGCCATCCCCTATTGCCACTATCGTATCAGCATGGGCCGTTACGTCCAATAACCGTGGAATTAAAGGACCAAAATTATAATTAGGCATTGTATCAAAAGTCCACGTAGCGGCGTCATTGGAGATCCCGACATAATTACGACCTGAATAAACACCTACGAGTTTATCGCCAGTCCATTGAATCTTGCTCAATTGACGGGTTGTTGGATGAAATGTCCAGGTGACTCCATCCGGAGAAACGCCTACCCCCGGGTAGGCTGCCGCGACGAATTGGCTGCCGGTCCATGTCAGGCTAAAAAACAGTTTTGATGCATCGGATGATTTGTTGGTCCATGTCACGCCATCCGGGGATGTTAGAACCACCGACGATGCGTAAAGCACTGAAGTGGCCACCGAATCATATTCACCCACGGCCACAAACTGATTATTTCCCCATGCTACGCCAATCAACCGACTTATGGTATTTGACTGCCTTTTCGTCCAGGACGTCCCATCGGGAGAAGTAAGTATTGTTCCGGAATCACCCACTGCCACGAACAATTTGTCATTGCAGCCGACGGCGTTCAAATTCCGCGTTACCCCCGAAGGCATGTTTGCCCATGCCACGC
>JBAVGL010000555.1:0-6230 GCA_049684795.1 Chitinivibrionales bacterium
CACTATTTCAATGCAAAATGGAAAATTAGTATTGAGATATTAAATTCAAGTAATAATAATTATGGAAAAATTGGAGATATAACTGGTCAATTAATAAATTTGAAGCATCTATGGAAAATAAATATAATGAAAGGAATTTTTAATGATCAAACTAAACAATATATTGATGGTACAATTGAAATAAGTAATCGAATTAATGAAAGATTTTATAATGTCGTTGCCCTATCGGCGCAAAATTATTTAAAATTGCTTCGGGTCGGCAATCATGACTTAAATGAATTTATTGAAATTGATAAAAAACTACAAAATGTTAATACGTTTCTTTTTGAAGTGGAAGTAGATTATTATGTTTTAAATACTGAGATCCTTTTGGGAAAATTTGAAAGTGCATATCTCAGGGCAAAGAAAGTTTTGCCGCTCACTTTTAAGAAGAGTGTAAATTCCGAATATCAAGTCGGCTCATATTCGCTTTTTTGTTATCTCATAATTCAGGAAAGATTAAACCGGTTAAAAAATAATCCAAAAATCACTGCCGCTGATAAAACTTTAAGAAAAGATTTCCTTTTTTATTCCTTCGTCCTCTGGTTCTCCTGCCTCAGCTATCCAGCTTACTGGGGATCTTTCTACCGAAATATCGCCTGGTTTCTTGCCATGATCAAACGTAAAAACCTAGCGCGTTGGTTCTTTAAAAAAGCCATCAAATGCCATCACAACCTTGACATGCGATATGAAGAAGCCTGCTCAATCCGGGATTATGGAATGTTCCTTGAGGATTTCTGCAATCTGCCCGGAAAAGCGCGCGACATGTTTACGAAAGCCTATGAACTCTTTACATGGTGCGGAGCGAAGTTCGAGACCGACAAACTTGAAAACAAGATAGAACCTTCGATAAAGCGCCACACGGACGTTTCATTAGCGCCAAAAACGGCTGAAGAAAAAGATTCCAGCGATTCCGCTTCGTCTTCCGGCATCAATCAGATAAGGATCGACTCGCTTCTGGACACGAGCGCCTCGATGACTGAAATCGACGACATCAACGCCCTGCTCAGGCAAATCGTTTCTTCCATGATCACGGCCACGGGCGCCCAATATGGGTATCTGTCGATCAACGAGAACGCGCTCGACGGGCATACATCGGTCGCGATGTCCTTTGAAGGAAAAGAAGTCGACGCAAAGACCGTCCCCGTTTTCTATGATCTCATCGAAAAAGTTATAGAAACCCAGAAGCTCCAGATACCGGACGAGCATTTCTTTGAAGAAGAAACGGACACGGACACCGAACTCCTCAAAATCAGGTCAGACCTGTGCGTTCCCCTCAACTGGCGCGACAAATACCTCGGATACGTGTATCTTGTAAACGATAAGGTCCAGGGCCTATTCGGCGAAGGCGCGCAAAAGGCCGCCCAGATCCTGGCCGCGCAGGCGGGCATCCTGCTTGAGAACGCGCACCTGATGGGGCAATATAAAGAGCTCAACGCTCATTTGCAGCAGCAGGTAAATGACCAGACAAAACACATCATGGAAAAGAACATTCAGCTTGAGGAATCCAACTTGAAGATCGTGGACTCGGAGCGCATGAAAAACCTGCTTTCAGGAACGCTCGTGCACGACATCAAGAACTATGTGGCGGGCATCGAAGGCAACGTAAAGCTCCTCGGCATGCGGTTCCCGGACAACGACAAGATCCAGCGCACGTCGACCATCGTGTCGAACTGCTGCGTGGACATCATCAACCTGACGTCCAACCTGCTCGACATCGCGAAGATGGAAGAGGGCAAGCTGGAAATCAAAAAGGAACAGCTCGCCATCGAACAGATATACAGAATCATCGACAAATTCAAAAACAACGACATTTTCCCGGAACGCGGCCTCACCATCGAGGTCAAACTGCCCGATAAGCCTTTCGTCATCGAAGCGGACAGCTATCTGCTGGAGCGCATTCTGCAGAACCTTTTCTCCAACGCGGCCAAGTACGCGCCCAAGGGCGGGACGATCGTTTTAAGTTTCGAGCCCGGGGAAAAAGAAAGCGTCATCAGTTTTTATAATACCGGCCAGCCCATATCCGACGAAAATAGAGCGGCCCTGTTCGAAAAATATTCCCGTCTTGACGACAAGCATTCCCAATATTCAAAGGGACTGGGCCTGTTTTTCTGCAGGATGGTCATGAACGCCCACGGCGGACGCATCTGGCTGGACACGGACCCCACCGGCAACGCCTTCAAAATGTCCTTTAGGACCGCCCCTTACCTGCTTATTAATAACGAAGCGCCCGACCCGGTCAACGGCGGGAAAATATGGCTGAAGAAATACGCGAAGGCCATGTAGGAGTTTCAATTTCTCCCAATTTCAGGACATATTGAATCTATCTACATGCCGCTATCGCGGGATTTGTTGACCGGAATGGGTTGGCTGATTTAATTTGTCAAGTTCTGCTGCTAAATTGGATGCCAAAATGTCTTGGCCATTAGATTTCGCCGATTCAAGCAATTTTTGCAGAAAAGAAATTGCATCGGAAGGATGTCCGCTCTGCTCAAGAACAACTAGAAGTCTATCCAGAATGGAGATGTCATCGGGAGCGATTTCCAAGGCTTTTTGATATTGTGAAATCGCTTCAGCGGTTTGACCAGCTTGGAAATAAATATTACCAAGATTAAATTGAATTTTAACGTTTTTTGGGTCGATTTCCAGGGCCTTTCTATAAAAAACAATAGCTTCCTCGATACGCCCAGTTTTTGCCAAAAGGATGCCGATATTGTTACTGACTCTAGAATAGTCGGGTTTAATTTTCAAAGCCTTTTTGTAGCAATCAATGGCCTCCTCAAATTGCCCGGCTTGAGTTAAAAGGATGCCAAGGTTGCAATACGCTTCCACATGGTCGGGTTCTGTTTCTATTGTTTTCCAATACTGCACGATTGCCTCATCGGTTCGTCCGGCTTTTGAATAAAATTCGGCGAGATTGTAATGAGCCATCCAACAAGCAGGATTCTTTTTAAGGGTAGTTTTATAAAGAGTTTCAACATCGGTATACATACTGCTTTGCTTAAAGGTTACAACGCACAGCGTCAGAATAATTACGTAAATTATCAACCATAGAATATTTCGCAGTTTTCCCTTTAATAAATTTAATGCCCAACTTACTCCTGTGGCCCCTAAGGTAATTGGACCTATGCAAGCGATATACTGAAAATGGTCAGCAACAAAGGAGAATCGAAACGGGTATACATTGAAAAAACCAAGTGCAGGGAAAATCATTACAATAAAGAAGAGAAAAGCCGCCAAAGGGGCGCGCGAACGTTTACGGAGTACCCAGAGCACACCGGCAAACGCAAGCGTTGCGATAGGGAACAAATATTGCCACCATATCGCCTGGCTTACATTCCAACGCGTATAAATAAAGATCAAATTAAAAGGAAAGAATATTTTGCCTAAGTAAAACCACGTCGCTCGACCTGCAATAAGGCATCGTTCAATAATTGTGAAGGTAAACGCGCTACCTTCCGCGCCAACGAACTTACGCTCCACCCAGGCTGTGAATAAACCAGATATTATTCCAACTAAAAAGAACGGTAACAATGGAACTACATCATTCTTCCAGTTTATCTTTCCCCGTTTCCACCAGAATATGACAAGAAGTGATACCGGAAGCATTGCAATGGCTGATTTAGACATCAGGCCCAAAATAAAAAGGCTGATGGCAATTAGATAATATTTTCTTTTTCTTTCCGAATCGAACTTCAGGTACAATAGCGTTGAGGCGAAAAAAAAGATACCCGAAAGCATGTTTTTCAGTTCCGTAATCCATGCAACGGATTCAACTTGTATTGGATGCAAAGCAAAAATCGCGGCCACGAACCAAGCACCAGGAATTGCCAGGCGGCGCAATATACAAACCAACAACAATGTGGAAAAAAAATGCAATAAAATGTTGACTAAATGATACCCAAGAGTTGAATCGTCCCAAAGATGATATTCGAGCCAGAAAACACTGTGCACTAAAGGGTAATATTGCTGGGTAGCGCCTAGTTGAGACCAGATCCTTTTTAAGCCATCAATTGATCTTAACTCTGGCCTGGTTATATGGTGGTCATCATCCCAAAGCAACATGCCGTTTAATGCAGGTTGATAAGCTGCGAATAACAGGATAAATAGGAGAAACCCGAGAATAAAGTCCTTGTTTAAGGACTGAACCGATGCAGGATTTAATGATTTAATTGGTGGTAGCGGTTGTTTTTTTTCTTTAGGATTTTTCGAAGTCGATTTTAACATTTTTTAAAAGTTCGACTGATGAAGAAAGAAAACATCATTTGCCCGATAACGCCTTGCAAGCAAGATCGAACCCCATACTGCATGCAGTTTTAATGTCATTCAAAGCGTGAACATCGTCCCCTTTTCCGTGATAAGCAAGGCCGCGATTATAATATAGTTCCATAGAATTTGGATTTCGGCTCATTACTTGATTAAAGACTTCAATTGCCCGGTCAAAATCACCTTTATGACAATAGGCAACTCCAAGATTGCAATAAAACACAAGGGCGTAGGATGGATCAATATTTTTTGCTAAATTGAAATCTTCGATGGCACGGTCATAGTCGCCTTTGCTTGAATAGGCGACCCCCCGATTACCATAAGCAACCGCATTTGATGGAGTAAGCCTGATCGTTTGCGAAAAATCCTGAATGGCGCTATCATAGTCGCCTTTGTTAGAATAGGCAATACCCCGATCAAGATATGCTTGCCCATAGGTTGGATTAAGCATTATCGATTTGTTGAAGTCTTGAATGGCATGATCATAGTCACCTATTGAAGAATAAGCGGACCCACGGCCAGCAAAGGCGACGTCGGCTGGAAATTTTCTAATGATATCATTCCATAGTGTGAAACTATCTTTCCATATACTGCATCGTTCGTGGGTCATATAGCCAAAAATGAGTAAAACAATGCCCATTCCAGCGAACAAACTGTTTTTTGCAATTTTATTTCGGCTGAATGTTTTGTTAACCAATACTGTAAACAACCCGGCAAAAACAAAATAAATACCTAACATCGGAAAATAGGTATAACGCTCGGCAACAATTGCATTTCCCACAATTACGGTCTGTAAAACCGGCAGGGCGGTAATTAAGAAAAATAGTGAACCAAAAATTAACTTTCGGGAATAGGCGCGAAATTTATATACCCCAGCGACAATGACAAATACAATAATTGGAGAAGCAAAAAGCCGGAGATTCATACTGCCGTCAAATTTGGCTGGAAAAGTGTAAAGGGCACAAAGATTAAATGAAGCAACTGATTTTATCAAGTAAAAGACTATTCCGTAAAACGGGACACATATCCTTTGAAGCAATGAAAGCGAATAATTATCCAAACTATGATCGGATACGTTTTGAGTAATTAGCGTTATAATTGCAAAAGCAGCGGCCAGTATAAAAAACGGAATCGTCTCAACCAATATCTTTTTATTTAACCTTCCATTCTTTAAATAATAAATTAGAAGCAAAACAAAAGGCTGGCTGACCGCCATAGGTTTTGACAATAAAGAAAAAAGAAGAGAAAACGCACAAATATAGTAAAACCTCCTTTTTCCCATTTTTAAATACTGGACATAGGACAGAAATGAAAGAAGATAGAAAAAAGATGACAAAACGTCTTTTCGCTCGGCGATCCACGCAACGGATTCAACTCTCATTGGATGAATCGCAAATAAAAGGGCCACGAGCAGGCTTGTTAAACGTTCCCCGGATAAGCCATAGATTAACGCAAAAACCAGAAGACAGTTTATAATGTGTATAAGCAAACTAGTAAAATGATAATAAGCCGAATTTAATTGAAATACCTGATACTCAGCCATATAAGTTAGCATTGTCAGCGGAAGATAGTTGCCCACGTATTTGGATGAAAAAATCTGGGAAAGGTTGTGAATTGTGAAACCTTTTATATCCGGATTGTTCACGACATAGTAATTGTCGTCCCAATTGGTGAAATCATTTTTAAGCGAAGGTGAAAATGTGATGAATGCTATGGTTGCAATGATGAAGCAGAATAAAATTGCTATGGATGTATTTTTCTGAATAGTTAACGGCATATTATTTATAAGTAATTCATTTACAAATCAATGGACTGCATGATTGAGCGCATCCAAAAATTGGCCGATTTCTCTCGTCTGTGCTTCATCGCCCTCAGACTTTGCCAATGATAAAGCTTTTTCGATCAGTGAAATCGCATCAGTCAAC
>JBAVGL010000556.1:0-11350 GCA_049684795.1 Chitinivibrionales bacterium
CTGTCCTGTTCGATCAAAATACGGCAAATGTGATCTTCCAGGCGCTTGGCAAGAAGAAGGCAAATAAGCTGTAAACGGGTGATTGAAATAAAATGTCATGAACGGTATACTTTCAAATGTGTGATTGTTCTGCAAACATACCCTAAGGCAAAAATGCGATTTGCCTCGTAAAGGATACTGCCATGATTACAGGAAACAAAATTATAATTGCCATGTTTCTTTTTGGCCTCCCGGTATTGAGTTATGGAGATTACCTTGTTGATGCGCTTGTCAAGGATATCTGCGCGCTTCCCCAAAAGCCAAAAACAATGTTCGTGGGAAGCGTTGTGACCATTTCCGGCGAGGAGAATGACGCCACAAAACTCTATAAGGAGCAGATAACAACTGCATTGGTGCAGCAATGTTCGAGCATGGCGGTGCTCGACCGCGGCAGCTTAAAAGAAGAAACCGGCGAAATAGCGCTTTCCCAATCGGGGGCCACCAGCGATCAGGTGGAATTGCAGGAAGGCAAACTGCTTAACGCCCAGATGCTGCTCAACGTGATTGTTGTCCAGCTTAAGCAGGGAACCGAAGTGTCGGGCAAACTGGTGGATGTGCAAACGTCGCAGATTGTCTTTGCAAAAGCCTATCGTGATTTTAATGACGAAAAGCCCAAAACGACAACGCCCGCGGACAAATCAGAGCAGGCGGACAAACCAAATGTTGAGTATATTCAAGTGACCGCCGCCCAGCAAGAACAGGCCATAGGGTTTCAAAATCGCGGCAAAATGAACGGGGAGGAAATCAACTATCAAGCAAAACTTTATAATCTCCGAATGCATAAACCCCTTGAGTACGGTCAGGTCGTTGAAGCCAGGAAAGGATTTGATTATATCGCCCGGAATGAAGGGCTCTCGATATTGTTTTACACTTTGTACGCCCCGTCGCGAGAGTATCTTCAAAAAACGCATCCGAGGGTCCTGAAAATCTGCCTTAATCGGTTCGCACAGATAAAAAGGAATAAACCGGGCAAAATTCAATTTGTCAATGGATATATCAATTTGAACGCTCCAGTCATCAGCCGTGAGCCGTTTCTCGCGCGGGAAATTCTGGGGGCCTGCAAGGCAAAAGTCGACGAATGGCATACGCAGTGGATCGGGAAATAGGAAATTGAAACTGCCGGCATTCTCCGCAGCAATCTTTATCTATATTTCCGCCCGAGCTCGATGCAAGGGCGGAAAAAATGTCAGATATACCAAAAACAATAGAAACTTGGTGCCTCGATTGATGAGATAAACCATGACGTGCGACAAATGCACATTAATGACCGGGCTGAACATGACTCGTCGGTTGAGTTGGGGGAAACCGACCAACAGCCAGATTGCCCACCCCACAATAAAAACACCCGCCAGGAGCGTGGTCGTTTTCTTCCACGAAAAATGACCGTCGGCGAAGCCGGTCAGCACGGTCAGGGCGATTCCCGTTTGAATTGTAAAATCGCGCAGTTCCGCCGGGGGCATGGGACATCTAAACGGCGCGAGGAAAAACGACCATTTGAACAGCATTTCATAGGCGAAAACACATGACAGCGAATTGACAACAACGAATGCCACGGCCTGGAAATCGGCGCGGTCCCGAAGGGCCGTAACGCCCCACGCCATAAGCGCCCCGATCATGAGCAGGGTGGTTGAATCGATCCTGTCCAAAGGTTTGAAATGAAAAACGCCCCTGAAAATCTGTGATGCCTCGAAAACGATAAGGATGGCGGCCAGGACGAATGTCATGGCGCTCAGTGGCCTTGAGATAATGAATCGCCGGATCATACCGCCTGTCCGCGATTGATGAGTGGAATGGCGGTCATTATTATATACATCACAATAAAATAGTTAATTTTGATCGGGTATGGCGGCTCGTTCTCCGCCGCGGTAAAACGGGTTTCATGCTGAAAAGCAAGAAGTCCGTTTATTTTTTCAGCGGCATAAAGGAAATTAAGTAATTTTATAGGCAATAGGGGCCCTTTATTTTGGAATTACCGTTAATTTAATTTTCAAAAAAGAGCACACCTTGGAAAATTACGCAATCGGCATTGACATCGGGGGAACAAGCATTAAAGGCGCCGTTCTTTCCAAAAACGGCCGCCCCGCCTTTTTAACAAGCGTTCCAACGGAAGCCGAAAAGGGCGGAAAAAGGGTCCTGGGCAATGTTCTCGCGTTGATCGAATCCCTCATTGACAGACACGGAACAAGAAAGAACATCCTTGGAATAGGCATCGGAACGCCCGGCGCCGTCAATGCCGGCGGGGCGGTCATCGGCGGCGCGCAGAATCTTCCCGGCTGGGAAGGAACAAACATTATCAAGCCAACTAGAAAACGGTTCGGCCTTCCCGTAAAAACGACCAACGACGCCGTGGCCATGACTTTGGCGGAATGGCGTTTCGGGGCGGGAAAAGGACTTGACAATATTGTCTGCCTGACCCTTGGAACGGGCATCGGCGGCGGTATCGTGGCCAATGGCCGGATATATAAAGGCGCCTGCGGCCTGGCGGGAGAACTGGGGCATATTTCGGTCGATTATAACGGTCTTCCCTGTTCGTGCGGCCAGAGAGGGTGCCTGGAATGTTATGCCTCGGCAGCCGGAATCGTTCGAATGGCCATTGGCGTGTGCGCGGGATTTTCCAAAAACCGCCGGACCGCGTTTTCGAAACTGGTCGCCGCGAAACCCCGCGATCTGACGTCAAAAATCGTTTACGACTACGTAAAGAAACGCGACACGGCGGCCCTGCGGATCAATGAAATGGTCTGTGAAAAACTGGCCAGGATCGTCGGCGTGACCATAAACGCGTTTGCTCCGGACCGCGTCATACTCGGCGGCGGTGTAATGAATGCCGGAAAGATCATCATTGATACAACCTGGAAATATGTTTCCCGATATTCCTTGTCCGGCAGCCGTAGCCGGTGTGCATTGGTGAAAGCGCGGTGCGGTGAAAAGGCAGGAGTCATCGGGGCGGCGCAACTGGTTTTTGAAGAAATGGGCCGCGATAAAAATGTCTGATATCGAACAACGCATAAACAAGCTGAGGGATCAAATAAAATACTACGATGCCGCGTATTACGGCCGCGGCGAATCGCTCATTTCCGACAGGGACTACGACGAACTGTACCATGAACTGGAAAAACTCGAACGGGAATACCCCCAATTTAACACCCCCAATTCACCGACAAAACGCGTCGGCAATGATTTGACAAAAGAGTTCCCAAAAGTGTGTCACGTTGTTCCACTAATGAGCATCGACAACACCTATGCTGCTGATGAAGTGCGAGAATGGGTCGCACGATGCGAAAAACTCCTTCAAGGTAGGCGCCTTACGTTCGTTGGTGAACTCAAGGTCGACGGCGTTGCCGCGGCGCTCACCTATGAAAAAGGCAGACTTGTGCGCGGCGCCACGCGCGGCGACGGTATAGTGGGCGACGATGTAACGCCGAATATCCGTACAATCCGTGGAGTTCCGCTGACCATCGATTACGACGCTCTTTTTGAAGTTCGGGGAGAAGTCTATTTGACGTTTGAAAACTTTAAGAAGCTCAATGATCAGATCGTGGAGAGCGGCCAGAGGCCCATGCAGAACCCGCGTAATACTACTTCTGGGACACTAAAATTACTTGATCCCGCGGAAGTCTGGCGTAGAAACCTGAGTTTTGGGGCATATTACCTCAGAGATGATGTGCACCGCGAAAGTCACCTCGCCAATATAGAATATTTGAAGCAAATGGGATTTCCAGTGGTCGAACATTCCAGTCGGCTGATTTCTGTGGATGAAATATTGAGTTTTTGTCACGAATGGGAACAAAAACGGTATACTCTTGATTTTCCAGTAGACGGAATAGTAATTAAAATTGAAAATATCGGTTACCAAGACCTCTTGGGATCAACAGGAAAAAGCCCACGCTGGGTAATTGCTTTTAAATATCCTCCTGAAACTGCAGTTACAAAACTGCTGGCTATCGATGGGCAGGTTGGCCGCACCGGTGTTATTACTCCTGTTGCTCGGCTTGAACCGGTGTTCTTGGCAGGTACAACTATTAGTAATGCAACTCTTCACAATTATAATGAAGTAATACGACTGGATGTACGGGTAGGTGATTTCATTGAAATAGAAAAAGGCGGTGAAATAATACCTAAAATTATAAGGATATTGCCTGAAAAGCGTGAACTTAATATTCAACCATTTATACCTCCAAAGAAATGCCCGCGATGCGAATCAAAACTCGTTCAAGAGGAAGATGAAGTGGCATTACGATGTCCCAATACTATAAGTTGTCCGGACCAATTACATGCTGCAATAACACATTTTGCATCTCGACAAGCTATGAATATTAAAAATGTCGGCCCTGCTTTGATACAACAATTAATAGACAAAGCGTTAATTCGTGACGTGGCTGATATTTATAAGTTGACTAAAGACAATCTTTTAAAACTTGAAGGATTTGCCGATCTTTCCGCGGAAAATGTAATTAAAGCTATTAAGGATTCCAAATCAAACAGCGTTGACAGAGTATTGTTTGGCTTAGGGATACCAGGGATTGGTGTTCAAGCTGCAAGAGCTTTCGTAAAAGAAAAAAGTGATAAAAAGCTTCTTAATGAAATTACCGATATATTTAAATTGTCAACGGAGAATTTAAGAACACCTAAACATATTGGAGAAGAGAGTGCTGCTTTTTTATTCACCTTTTTTCGCAACAGTCATTTTCAACAAATAGTGCATAAATTAAAATCGCTGGGTGTTAACATGAAGGTTGATAAAGAGGTGACGTCAACAGGATATTTCACCGAGAAAACCGTTGTTTTTACAGGAGAGTTGTCCACCTTAAGTCGCCCTGATGCAGAACAATTAATCGTGAAACAGGGTGGGAAACCCATGAATAAAGTGAGTAAAAAAACAAATTATGTTATCGCTGGGCCTGGAGCTGGTTCTAAACTTAAGGATGCTGAACACTTTGGCATTCCAATTTTATCTGAAAGTGATTTCTTAAAACTAGTAAAAAATGAGAGTAATCATGAGTGAACAAATGAATTTATTTAATTCCAATGATTCTTTATCTCTTCTATCCAAAATAACTATACTTCGGCAAGCAAAGAATCTAAGAGCCACGGAATTACTCAAGGATCCTGAGTCCAAGTCAGCAAACAATGATTGGGCATTCATTGTACCAGCGTGTTTCAACGACGCATTAGATATTAAAAAGACTTTGCGAACCCAAAACAAAAAAACACACGAGAAGAACAAAGAAAAACACAAAATCTGGACACAAGGCTCCATATTTTATTTCAAAACGGGCGATATTTTTTATAACAAGAAAGAAGCATATACGGATTGGCCTAAAGCTATTTCGGAGGAATTGATTGCAATTCAGGTTGTGTCCGGAAAATCGTCAGTTCCTGGAATAAGCGACAAAAATGATAAAACTGGAAAAGATCGTGAAAAAGGGGAGGTTACTTATAATATTTACCATGGCAGAAAAAAAGAAAACGTTTTAAGAAAAGAAGCGGTACATACCACTACACAAGATAATTTTATTAGAATCCTTATTTCGGGACTTGAATTGGGTTCTTCATAGAAGCTAAGAAATTTATTATGCAAAAACATGAATCTGTTGTTGCTTCAGGAGTAAATACATTATTAGAACGAGCGTATTTGGATGAAGCGGAAAAGCAGTTCCGGAAATTAATACCTGATGAAATAAAAAAACCAAATTTATTTATTATTCCTGTTGACCAATTCAATACCGTCCATACCACAAAGTATAATTCGGTAGTTAGTGCCTTATCAAAATCATTCCCAATCTTGGAATTGACATCATCTCTTTCTGAATGTGGTATTCCAGACATACAAGCCGGAATTTCTTTGTTTGTTTATAAAGGTATTGTAATTGATTCTGGTGCTCAAGAAAAAATACGAGATATTTTAAAGGCCTTGTTTTGGACAAAAAAAGAAACTCCACAGCAAGAAGGAAAAATAGCCAATATTTTATCCGGTGAGAGATACGCCAGTGTTCAACATTTTAATTTAGAAACCCATGGTTGTTTCATACCCGCGGTATTTCATCCGATATCGGATATTAGAAACATTTCCTTCAAGCACCAATGGTTTTATAGATATAGACTTCATTACCAAAAGTTACGCAGCATTCCGGATAATCTCAAAGTTTATTTAGATAATCTCTTTGAAAATTGCCCAAATCATATTTTTGAAGTGTCGAATTTTAGTTGTTCGCGCTGCAAAGTTAACTTAAATATCCAAAAGGAACATTCTACAAAATCTGAGATAATTAGGTTGGCGAAACAAAGCCGTGGTTATACAGAGCTTCAGTCTCGTCATGAAAATCTTCAAAAGTTCTTTCTAGATCAGGACCATTATTCTATCGCCACTGAAATTCCTTTATGGATTGAGCCACATGAGTTTTCGGATTATGAAGAAATCTTTTCTACAAAAGAAGCTCTGACTGGTCATATCGATCTCCTCCGTGTTGTTCAAAATGGTAATATCGAAGTATGGGATTATAAGCCTGGAGCTTTCAATGAAAAATATGCCGAAACGCAAGTTTTTTTATATGCTTTAATGCTTTCTATTCGTACTGGAATTCCTCTTTCTTTATTTCAATGCGGTTATTTCGATGAGATTGATGCGTTTATTTTCAGGCCATCAACAATAGCTTGTGAAAAATTAAAATATTTTAAGTTCAAAGATTCACGAGACCAAAATCAAAAACAGAAATTCATCAAATCTATGGGGACAGGTGAATTGAAGTTTGCAGGCGGTGTTTTTGTCGGAAAAACCTTTGTTCTCACCGGAACGCTTTCCGGGTTTTCGCGCGAGGAAGCCCGTGCGGCGATTGAGGCGAAGGGCGGAAAAGTTTCCTCAAGCGTAAGTAAAAAGACAAATTATGTGGTTGAGGGCGACGCGGCCGGGTCAAAGCTCGACACGGCAAAGGCCCTTGGCGTGTCCGTTATCGGCGAAGACCAATTCAAGAAACTTTTGTCCGAAGGCTTTCTGTAAATGGAAACTGTGTATTATCATTATTCCTATTTTACAAGCATAGGAAAAAAAATCCCTGCAATCGCGGCTATTTTCATTTTTCTGTGCTGGCTGCCTGCGCTTTTCGTGTATTTGTTCGTCTACCGTGAGTTTTATGCGCCGCTCGTCAGGCTGTCGCTCAACGGGAGCATGATGGTCGTTTTTTTCGCGCTTTTGACGTCAATGATCAACAGGGAACTGCTCAAAACCGTCTATGTCGTCAACGACGACGGCGTTATCAAAAAAACCCAATATAAAATCAGGATCGCGCAATTCATCGCCATTACGCGGTTCAGGCACGTGAAATTTCCCTTGATAAACGGATATGGCGCGATAGAATATTCCGGCGGAACGATACGGTTGCCTTTCATCATCGAAAAACTGCCCGAGTGCATCGGAGACATCCAAAATCGCCTTGAAGCGCGCGGCAAACAACATGTCTATGACGCCGAAAACATCCGCATTTTCAAACGGAAAGCCCTGATAAGCGAACTGACAATGCAACGGACATCCCGCGCTTTCCCCGCGCTCTCACGAATTGCCCTCGGTTTCATGGCGATAGGCTGGCTTGTTGCCCAAAACCTGTGGCGCCTGCAATTTCGGTGGGTCATAGCCTGGACCGTATGCGGTTTTATTTTTCCTTTTTCGGGTTTCGTCTGCGCCCGGTGGCATATCGCGCGGAGCCTGGAACGCGGGATGACCGGGCGGGACTTTACCCTGCCGTCAATCGACGAACCGAAGGCGTACTATCTCTTCGGGCTGGGAACGTTTCTGGCGTATCTCATCGCTGGAATTGCGCTCAAAATGCTTACGGCCTGACAATGGACCTCCCGCCTCTTTGCCTGAAAAACCTCGTCATCCGGCCGCCGCTGTTCCTCGCCCCCATGGCGGGAGTCACGCACAGCGCCTTCAGGCGCCTGGTTTCGGACTTCGGCGGCCACGGAGCGTTGTTCACCGAAATGCTGTCGGGAAAGGCCTTGCTCCATGAAAAAATCGGGGCGACTCCGTTTACGAAAAAGAGGACCCGGGAAGGCGTTGTCTGGTACCAGCTCGCGCTTTCCGGAGATGAAGACATTCCCCAGATTATTGAAAAATTGAAAGAAGTTTCCCCCGCTGCGCTCGACGTCAATGCCGCGTGCCCTGCCCCGGAAGTTCTTCCGCGGGGATACGGCGCCTCGCTTTTCAGGGATGCGGCGCGGTTTGAGCGCGTATTAAAAACCGTGCGCGGCTGTTGGGACGGCGCGCTTACCGTAAAATGCAGGATAGGCGATGACAATGACAAATGGCGGGAAACGTTTCGCGAGCGCATGAAACTGTGTGAGGGCGTTGGCGTTGACGCGGTTTTTGTGCATCCGCGCCATTTCAACGAAAAGCTCAAGCACAGGGCGCGGTGGGAGCTTTTCGAGTGGATATGCGGCCAGACGTCCTTGCCCGTCATCGCCAACGGAGATATCGACGGCGCCGACGCCATCGGCGCCCATGGCGCACTCTTCGCGAAAACGAGCGGCATCATGATCGGCAGGATCGCCGTTGTCAAGCCGTGGATATTCAGGGATTTTGGAAAGCCCGCGGCGCCGATTGATTACACGGCGGTATGGGAAGCCTTTTACGGCTATGTCCTTGAAGATTTTCCAAACGAAAAAGCCATCGGCAGAATAAAGGAATTTACCAAGTACTTTGCGCAGAATTTTCTTTTCGGCCACGAACTGGCCTCGCGCGTGCAAAGCGCGCAGTCGCTGGAAATCCTCCATGATCGGGCCATGGGATTTTTATCGTCTAGTCCAACAATTTCCCAAAGGCCCTCGGTCGCGGGGCTTTAGTCTCTGTAGCTGAATTATATACGCCTTCCTGCGCTGCCGCTTCGGCAGGCAGGCGTCCAGAGTATATAATTCCTGCATACAGAGACTTATCCACCTTGTGGGTTAGGAAGAATATACAATATATTGCTTGCTTTTTATTTTACCATATAATATAATGTGTTTAATCAGTTAAACGGTTTGCTTCTTTTCACCATAAAAAGTGAGGGGTAAAAAATGGAATCGGGATCATTAAAAGCCACGATCAGAATGCTGGGACCAATTGCTTGGTTATCTTTGGCCGCTGGGCTGCAAATGTTGGGTGCGTTGTTATTTTTTCGGGCGCCGGTGGATTGGATTCTGATTTTTACGGGAGGCTCTATAACTTTTAGTGTATATCTGCTCAATCGATTTACCGACGATGAAGACAGCTATAATTATCCAGAACAAAAAATGTTTTTCCAACAAAAACCTGCGCTCATCGGCATTCCAATATCCCTCATCACGGTTTCATTTCTTCTTCTTGCGATTTCCGGACGGCTGGTGATTTGGCACGTGATACTGATAATGTTTGGCATTTTATATTCCATAAATGTAATTCCTTTCTTCCGGAACAAATCGCTTTGTTTTACCCGCCTAAAAGATATTCTATTTGTAAAAAATATAGCGGTGAGCCTATTATGGGGAATAACGCCATTTGCCCTTGTTGCCGGTCAGAAATTTTCAATAATGCCGGGAAAAAATGATTTGCTCACGGTTATACTGTCGTTTTGCCTCACGACCTTCATTACAGCAATTGCCTACGACGTTCCGGATGCTGAAGGCGATCGGCACGCGGGAGTGCTGACAATTGTCACGCGGTTTGGTGGGAAATTTACGGCGATAGTGCTTGTTTTTATGGGAATTATGGGTTGTTTATCCATTGGAATATTCTATCTAATGGGTAAAATAGGACAACCCGTACTACTGCTGTTTTTTGCGAATGCTTTTTGGACCGCAATTGTAACTGCGCCTGTTTTTGTTAACAAAATACCGGTAATGAAATCGTTCTTTAAACCGTTATTGGATTCCCAATGCGTGTTTTGCGGTCTTTCACTCATTGTTTTTTCATGCGGTTTATAAGAATTTTTTTAAAGGAGGTTTTCTAATATATAGTTTTCAGAAAATGTGTTGATTTTTTTATCCTTCGTTTCATTGACAACAAAGATATTTTTCTTATTTCCTTCAACCAATACGTGGGTAAAACCCAAGGTGCCGTAGCTTTTCCTAAAAAGGTCGATATTTTTCATTGATGCATAAATTGCCAGCTTATCCAACGGTATTTTTTTCGCATCGATTTCCTCCACCCGCTGAATAATATAGGGGGTGACTGAAACATTTTGAAATGTCCGGATGACCTGCGCGAGGTTATCAATGCCTTCCTTTATCAATACTACTAAATCCTTTTTGTCCGAAGCCCGTTGAATTTCTTCATTGTAAATAGGAAATGCAATGTTCAAAACCAGCCCATGAGTTTCATTTTTAAGCAGGTTTTTTGAATAGGCGCTTATATAGCCTCCATGGCTTTCAATGATCGACCGCATGATGCACATCCCGAGGCCAATCCCGCCTTTATCTTTTTTAGTGGTATAAAACGATTTGAATAGATTGCCCAGTTGGTCTTCGGTGCATCCCTCGCCATCGTCGTCGACCACCAAGAGCAAGACCGTGTCTTTTCGAAGAGCCTTAATTGTTATTCGCGACGCACCGGCCTCAAAAGCGTTTTTTAGTATGTTTACAAATACATGTTCGAGCTTGTTCCAATCGCCGTGTATCGAAAGCTCCTGGTTGGGGTCTTCAATGATGATTGCATTCTGCTTGTGCTGAAAATGAGTGCTGACGCAACTCTCAATCAACGGGAAAATTGCCAGCGGACGCTTGTCGCTTAAAATTCTTGCCTTCGAAAAGTTAAGGATTTCCTTGCTGAAATCCGCCATTTTTGTCGCGGTTTCCGCAATGGTAAATACCATGCTCTTATATTTCTCACTCAATTCGGCGCGTTCAAGGAGAAATTGAGCATATCCGCTGATGATAAAAGCATAGTTTTTGATTTCGTGGTTGATAATGGCCGTGGATTGGCCCAATTCTTTTAATGATTGAACTTCTTCCATTTCTTTGTAGGCCGCCTGGAGCTTGCCGAAGGTGGTTTCCCGTTCTTTTATAATGGTCGTAAGCCGATCGGTAAAAACGTAGGTGACAATCAATCCGAAAAGTAAAAGCCCGGGAGTTGTAAAGGTGGAAATTTGCGGTATAATTCGATGACCAATGATTAAAACAATCATGTCTAAAATTCCGCCGATGGAAAGCGCAATACCTCCTAGTATATGATAAAAAAGAACTTTTTTTACTTGTGCTTCGCTTCGGGATAAATTCCTGATTAAAAAAAATATAATTGATACTATGGCAACAAGCATGTAAGGCGCAAAGGTGAGATTATAGACCATCGTGCTGGCAATTTCTTTTT
>JBAVGL010000557.1:0-4004 GCA_049684795.1 Chitinivibrionales bacterium
ATCATAGAGGCATGGTATTGCGTCAAAATGACATAAAGCTTAAACGACCCTACGCCAAGTTAAATTCCATTTCGGCGTATAAGGAAGATATCCATCGGGCTGTCCTCGATGGGGGCCAATTCGATCCATTTACCGGAGAAAAAATAAACTGGGGGCTCATCACAGAAGATAAAACCGAAGAAAAGGGCAATTTTATCGACAACGGCTACGCCATGTACCCCGCCGTCGACCATATCAATCCGGAAGAATTCGGATTTGAAATTTGCAGCTGGATTTCCAATGAAAGCAAAGCTTGCATGACCCCGGACCAATTTGTGGATTTTTGCAGGAAGGTCACGAAGTTCCGGGGGCAGGGCGAAAAAGCCTCTCACCGTAAATTATAACGACTTGCCGAGATTATAGTTCTTTTAGAATGATTTGCCGAAATTGTAGCTCTTAAGGCCCATCTTCCTCAGACGCCATTGATCAAGGCATTGGAAGCGTTATGGAAATTACCCCTTGCAATTATAAATATATAATGTCAAAGCCCCGCAATGTGATGCTCGTCACATTTTTTTGTTATTTCCTGAATATATATTTCTTGGGTTAAAGATTACCTTTTCGATGGAGTTAATCAATGCGTGCATTATCTGTACCGCTATTTGTCGCAGTATTTGCCATTACAACGCCACACTTCTTTTCCTGTACGACCGCACCTTTCAATCCCTACGACATTTCCAACGCGAAAATAACTATCTTTGCCCAATCGTCCGCCGGGATTGTTGGCTCTTCCGGCATGGAAGACTCAACCGGAAATATCGTAAAGATTGGGATCCTATGTAATTTATGGAATTATGTCGATTCGGTGCAATTCAGGCAGGTAATACTCGGATCAACAATTTCCAAGGATTCCATTTTAGGATCAAAAACCGGAACATCCGCCCTTAAATACACTGATACCGTCTGGCAAAGCGTTATATTCAATGAGATGGGGACAAAAACAGTCGAAGCAATAGCGTACCTTAATAACGGCAAAATCCTTTCCGATTCGATCCGGATAAGCATATATCCCAAGCCGATAATAAATCATCCGCCGGTTTGGCAAAAGGACACAATTAACGAAGCGGGGCGCCCGGGCAATGTAATTATCCTGACGTTAGCCGATAAATGCACCGACCCCGACGGCGATGTTTTGAGTTTCTCGCTTATGTCAGGGCCGCCGGATAACGACTCCATCGCGAACGCGGCTTCTAATCCTGCCTACACCTTTACGCCGGGGCAAGGCGACACGGGCGTTTTTTATCCGAGGATCGTGGCGACGGACTCCAAAGGCGGTTTCGACACCTTGACGATTGCATTAACCATCCACGCTCCGGCGACCATCGACAGCGTACCGCCAATCGTCAGGCGCCTGAACCCGCCAACCGACAGCATTACCGTAAGCTCGAACAGCTATAAGGTGTCGGTCATTTGCAAGGACAGCAGCGGCATCGCCTCGGTAAAATGTTCGTCGGGAACGGACACGTTTTCCACCGGCCAGGCCGACAGCGTTTGGTCGGCGACCATAACGGGCCTGGTCCAGGGCCAATATAAAACGGTCACGTTTACAGCCATCGACATGTCGGCCAGGGCAAGTAAAACTTCATTGAATGTCTTTATCAAATTCGATTCAACTATGGCCGATAATGTGCCGCCCCTCCTTCGTATCGCAAGCCCGTCAAAAGACACCATAATCGCCGCCGACTCGTGCCTCATGCAAATTATCTGTAAAGACGCAAGCGGCGTGGGGTCGGTTTCCTGGTCAATGGGCGCAAGTTCGATTTCCGCGACAAAATCACCGATTGCCGACAGCGTCTGGACCGCGACGATCAAGGGACTTTCGCCGGGGCAATATTCGAAGATCACGGTCGTCGCGACCGACGCTTCTCCCGCAACCAACAAGGATTCCGCGACAATACGCATCAAGTACGATAACGACAAAACGCCCCCTGCAATCCGTCTGCTCTCCCCGGCCAATTCCAATGACAGCGCAATCATAGCGGTAAGCGCCGCGACCGTGCAGGTCGTTTGCAAGGACAATAGCGGCATTGCCTCAGTCTCATGCGCCATGGGCGGAGCGTCATTTATGGTGAACAAATCACCGAGCGCCGACAGTATCTGGTCCGTAAACATCATCGGCCTTACGGCGGGCCAGTTCCGCGCCTTGAGCTTTGTCGCCTCGGACAGCTCGCTCGCCGCCAACAAAGACACGCTTGTCGCGTACATTAAATACGATAACGATACCCTTGCGCCAGTCATTACACGGTCCGAACCGGCGCTTGACACCATAAGCGTCAACGCCGGTTCGTATACCGTCAAGGTGGCATGCAGGGACCCGAGCGGCGTTTCGTCGGTCGTCTTCGTTCTCGGGACCGCGAGTTTCCCGGCCGCAAAAACCTCCGACTCCATCTGGTCGGCAACCGTAAGCGGTCTTTCGGCCGGGGTGTACGGCAAAATCCTGGTCATCGCTACGGACGCGTCCTTAAAGGCGAACAAAGACACCATGGCGCTTTTCATCAAAAACGACCCTACGATGGCCGACCTTACCGGACCGGGGTTTTTCCAGAAGACCGGCCCCATCAATAACGCGGTCGTTGTTGATTCCAGCGTCACTATCGTTGACTCGATTTATGACCCCAGCGGCGTCGACAGCGTCTATTGGACGCTCAATGGCGTTAACAAACGGCAAATCACGGGTTTAAACGGCAGGTATACGCTCATTGACACGCTGCGGAGGTATCACCTCGACACCATCATGGTATACGCGGTGGACAATGCGACGGCGCACAATAAAAGCAGCCAGACCATCGTGTTGAATTATAACGTGCCGCCCGTGATCAACGACACAAGCGTTTCCACCAACCGGAACGTGGCAAAAACCTGGACATTAAACGCGCTCTCCGTTGACGGCGATCCGCTTACCTGGACGCGCATTACCTCGCCATCGGCACTCAGCGGCGCGGTCACCGGGCCCCTGCCTTCCGTGACCTTTACGCCCGCGGCCAACTGGTCAGGGGCAGACAGCTTCTCCGTCCGGGTCACTGATGGATATTGGAGCGACACCGCCAAGGTCAAGATCACCGTCGTCAACGTGTTTGTCGCGCCAAGCATCGTTACTCAGCCGTCGGGCGCGACAAAAAATGTCGGGCAATCGGTAACTTTTTCCGTGGCCATAAATGCCGATGTCAATCCCGCGCCTTCATATCAATGGCAGCACAACGGGAGCGCTATCACGACCGCAATTGCTTCTTCATACACCATCGGCTCTATCGCCTTGTCCGACAGCGGAAGCTATACCGTTACCATAGCGAACAGTGCGGGCACCATAACCAGCCAGCCTGTCACTTTGACCGTTAACTTCGCTCCGTCAATCACGAAACAGCCGCTTTCACAGACGCTTTATCTCAATCAGCCGGATACTTTTGCCGTCGTGGCGACTGGCAAGCCGACGCCAACGTACGTTTGGAAGAAAAACGGCGCCGCAATAAGCGGCCAGACAGGCGCGTCCTTAATATTGCCCTCGCCGGGAATTTCTGACAGCGGAAAATATACCGTGACGGTGACTAATAGCGTAGGAACCCTTACAAGCGATACTGCAAGGTTTTATGCTGGGTTCAAGAGTGTGGCGGCAGGCGGAAGCCATAGTCTCATTTTGAAGACTGATGGAAGATTATTCGGCTGTGGGTCGAATAATTATGGACAACTTGGTAATATTACAACAAATGGAAATTATCCTGTGCAAATAATGACGGGGGTGCAATGCATGTCCGCAGGCTATCGTCATAGTTTGATTTTAAGGACTGATGGCGCTTTGTTTGCTTGTGGGTATAACAGTAATGGTCAGCTTGGTGATGGCACTACGACCGATCAACATTCATTCATACAAATTATGACAGGGGTAAAAAGTATTGCAGCTGGCACATATCATAGTCTTATTTTAAAAACGGACGGGACTGTATTTGCTTCCGGGAATAATAGTTCAGGAC
>JBAVGL010000558.1:0-3572 GCA_049684795.1 Chitinivibrionales bacterium
TGGTAATGAACTTCCCTTCATTGTCTTTGAGAAAAATTGGAGAAGGACAGCCATCCATAACGTCCTCCAGGAGACGCACATTGTTTCGTAGAGCTTCCTCGGCGCGCCTGCGTTCGGAGACATCACGATTGACAGTTACAAAACCTGTAATGACGCCGGTGGAATCGCGCAGCGGCATCGAATGGCATTCAACATATATCGCGCGACCGTCTTTGGTCCGTTGAACGACCTCGGTAAAATTCGCCTCGCCTTCTTGCGCGCTTTTATAAATTGCCATGCGCTTTTCATCCGACATTTCGGAGCGCACGACGTCCTTGATCGGTTTTCCAAGCGCTTCCTCCGCGTTCCATCCGTATATTCGCTTTGCCGGTTCGTTCCAGGAGATGATTGTAAAGGAAAGATCGGTGACGACCACCGCGTCGGCCACGCTTTGCAGAATATCGGCTTGGACACGCAGTTGGTCTTCAAGACGCTTATATTCCGTAATGTCAATTGATGCCCCGATCATTGCGAGCTGACCGTTATATACCAGGGAACGAACCGAGGTCATTATCCAGAACGGCGTGCCGTCGGCTTTCTTGACTTTCAGCCGATAACCGTCGACAAAGCCCTCTTTCTTGAATAAATCGACCATTTTCTTGCGGTCGGCGGGGTCGCAATAATAATCCGGGCCCTTGGTGCCGATAATTTCCTCGCCCCGCAACCCGAAAGCCTTGTTATTTACTTCGTTGGTGAACAGGACGATTGCGTCCTCGGCCCGGGTGACGCATACCAAGGCCGGAACGGTTTCCGCTATGACCCGGAACCGGTCCTCGCTTTGCCGCAACGCTTCCTCGGATTTTTTAATGCCGGTGATGTCCGCGCCGGTGGTGATAAAGTGCTCCGCCATGGGAACGCTGGTAAACCGGAAATATTTGTCAAGTTGCGGGAAATAATCTTCGTAGGAATACGGTTTTCCTTCGTTAAAAATCTTCTCCACTATCGGCATATAATGTTCCGTCGAGCCGGGTCCGAAAATTTCATCGGTGGTTTTTCCCAGGATTTGATCGCGGTCCTTGCCCCATGTTTTAAGGGTGGGAGGATTCGCATCCACCAACCGCCAGGTGACGATCCGCCCTTCGTTGTCCCGGACCAGCTTCCAGAAATGCACCTCTTCGGTCATGTTTTCGAAAAGGCCGCGGTATTTTGATTCGTTTTCAATCAGTTCCTCTTCGGCGTGTTTTCGCTTCGTAACGTTTCTTCCATACCAATTGACGTATCCGGCATTTGCAATTGGAACGATTACAAAGGAATAAATTTGGTCACCGCATTGAATTTCAACCGTCCGTTCGTCACCCTTGTCGAAGATTTCCCCGATTGTCCGGCGCCATGCTTCCGGGACCTTATCGCCGCATGAGCATTTCCACATGTCTAATAGCGGGCGGCCGGCTTCGTTCGCGTAAAGAACGACGCATTCCCGTGAAATCCGCAAAATCGGGTTGGGGTTTTCGGAGGGGAATTTCGCCAGGACCCTGATTTCATCCTCGTCTTTTTTTCGACGGGTAATGTCCACGAATGTAACCACAACGCCCTCGATCCGGTTGTCGGAGGTGCGGTACGGCAACGCCTGCCGTATGAACCATGTGCCGCCGCATTCGACTTCGCGCGTTACAGCCGATAATTTTCCAAGGACCTCGACTGCGTCAGCCGATAGTTCCGGGCCGATATTATTCTGGGCAAGTTCGATGAACGGCCTGCCGACGTCGGCGTCGATGAGATTGACGAGCCGGGTCATGGCGGGCGTAAACCGTTTTATGCGCAGGTCCCGGTCGAGGAAAAGGGTGGGGATGTCGGTGGAAACGAAAAAATTGCTCAAATCGTTGTTGGTGGCCGTCTGGGCCTCAACGGTGTCCTGGAGCTGGGTGTTTACCGTGACGAGCTCCTCGTTGACCGATTGCAGTTCTTCCTGCGACGTCTCCAATTCCTCGTTCGACGCCTGGAGCTCTTCGTTCGAGGAGTGCATTTCCTCATTGAGGCTCTTGAGCTGTTCGATGTGCGACTGGAGATCGTCGCGGGTGATCGCGAGCTCGTGTTCGAGCTGCCGGATAACGGGTTCATCGGTCCCGCCGGAATCGGCGGCCGTTTCCTCGACGGGCCCTTTCCCGGCTTTTTCCTCGAACGACACGGCGGACAGCTTGTTCTCCTCAGTCAACCTTGAAACGGAAATCGTGACCCTGCGGTTTTCGCCCGGAAAAGACGCCCGCAGCGTGCGCGTCACGTCGTCGTGCATGACCTGGGATATAAGCCTGCGAAGCCCGATGCGGACATTTTCCGGAACCTGGTTCAGGAGTTTGTTGGTGGGCTTCCCGCCGGGCTGCGACAGGAATTTGTTGGTTGGACCGTTGAAGTACACAATCGTAGAGGCCTCGTCGATAGCGACCACCGCCGGTGCGTACTTTTCCAGGAGCGCCCTTTGCGCGACCGACTGGATGCTTTGGTCGCCCGGCGCCAAAGGCCATACCGTCGCTCCGATGGGGTGGCGAACGGGAACAGTCTGTAACGGCGGGGCATTCCAATGCGACCCGTCGGAGTTAACGCGTATGTAAAGACGGCATTTCTTGTTTCCGGCGGGTTTAAACAGCGCGTAGCGCTTCCCGACCGATTCCGCGTTTCCCATGAACAAATGGCCTTCCGGGTTCAGCGCGTAGTGGAAAAGACCCAGGCATTTTTCCTGGGCCTGCGGCTCCAGGTAAATGAACAGGTTGCGGCAGACGATAAGGTCCAGCTTGGAGAAAGGCGGATCGGTAAGGACGTTTTGCCGCGCAAACGCGACTATGTCGCGGACGTTTTTATTGATGCGCATCGAAACGCCGTCGTGCTGGGCCGTAAAATACCGGCGAAGGTATTCGGCCGGAACGTCGGCGGATATGCTTGCCGGGTAAATCCCCTTGCGCGCGTAGTGCAGCGCCTTTTCATTGATGTCGGTGGCAAATACATGGATCGGCCGCGGCTTTCCCGACAGTTCCGTCTCGAGGTGGAGCGCCATCGCGATGGAGTAGGCTTCTTCTCCAGTTGAACAAGCCGGGACCCAGACGCGAAGGGGTTTGTCGGCTTGTCCGTTCGCCGCCAGGTCTTTTATAAGGTCCTTTTTTAAAACCTCCCAGGCGTCCGGGTCTCTGAAAAAGCCGGTGACGCCTATCATCAGGTCGTTTGCCAGGGAGGAAACTTCATTGGGGTCCTCATGCAGCAAAGCAATGTATTTGTCGGGCGACGGGACCGCCGTAAGGCCCATCCGGCGATATACTCTGCGGGCAACGACGTTTTTTTTATAGTGTTCGAAATGAATATGGGTCTTGCCGAGCAGGAGATTGAAAAGCGATTCCCGGTGGATTGTTGACAAATCAAGAGACGCTCCGGCGTCCGAAACCGGGCCGGAACTTAAACGCTCGACGCACTGTTTGACCTTCGGCCCGATTTCCTGCGGGGGCAGGACATAATCGGAGAAACCCGTTGAGACCGCGATCGCGGGCATGCTTTCGAATTCGGCGGTCGACGGTTTTTGGACGATGACCACGCCCCCGGCGGCCTTGATT
>JBAVGL010000559.1:0-3865 GCA_049684795.1 Chitinivibrionales bacterium
GGCGGGCCGGGTCGTTGTCGAGTATGTCAAGAGTTTGAAGGCCGAAAACCTGGATGATTTTTTTCGCGCGAACGCTCCCGATGTTCGCGATGAGGCCCGAGCCTAAAAGCATTTCGACGCCCTCAATCGTCGTGGGCCTGACAACTTCATAACCCTCGACGGCGAACTGGTCCCCGAAACGCTTGTGCCGCCGCCACTGGCCGGTGACCCGCAGCGTTTGGCCGCGTTCGACGGTCGTCAGCACGCCCACGCACACCGATGGCTTGCCCGATCCTTCGAATACAAGACGCGCGACCGTAAAGCCGTTATCCTCATTGCGGAAGGTGATGTCGGTCAGAACGCCCGTAAGTGTCGTTGTCGTCATGGATTTAGCGGATGAGCAAAATCAGGGCAATCGGTTTTCATCAAGATAATCCTGGTAAAAAAAAGGCGGGAAACCTTCCCGCCCTTTTGATGCATTTAACCATTATCCGATATGCTCCGCACACGGCTTCCCCAATGCACGATGGAAATCGCTGTAGGGCGTGCATTACACGGTTTAAGCCTGCCATGTCCTTTTTTTATGCCGGCTCAAACGCCTGCGTTTTTTTCGTTTATGTTTGTTGATTTTAGCTTTTCTGTGTTTTTTTACACTTGACATTAAAAAGTGTCCTTTCAGCAAAACGTTCGTCCGGCTCTTTGTACCGGGTAAAAAAATGAATTTTGCCGGAAACCATGTCAAGGTTGAATAACGGGTGGTTTGATTTTATACTAGTATCATGAGATTCAATATTCTTGTGATGAGCATTGATAATGCCCGTTCGAAGACCATTGTCGCCCATAACCTCGCGGGCAACCGCGGCGTTTCCCTGGAGCATGCGCAGTCGCTCCTGGAGAACCTGCCGGTGTTGTATCAGGTCAACCTGCTCAAGGACGATGCCGAGGCCGTCGTTGCGCGACTGCGCAAAATTGGCGTGAAAGCAAGCGCTGTTCCAAAAGAAATTGATTTCAACGCCGCAAAGGACAATAAAACCAGAGAGACCGCTGCGGCGGCGCCTGAAAAAGTTCCCCCGCAACCTGAAAATGCCGTTGCCGTCCCTGCCGCTGCGACGGGCGCGCCGCCGCCCAACTTCACCTATTTAAGCGGCGGACAGTTTGACGGCAGGTCCACCGTGCATGACGGACGAAAGAATTCCAGGATCTGGATGATTGTGGGCGCGGCCGTTTTTATCGGCTTGATATTTTTATGCGCGCAGGTAAAATTGCGGTTCTTCCTTCCCGCTTCGACCATGTCGAACCCGGTCCCCGGCGCTTTAAATCAGAAAACAGGGAAATACGTCGGTTCTTATCCGCAGGCGGGTATCCCGGACAATGAGCAAGGCCGCCTTCGTCGGCAGCCTGCGGTCACTGACGAACGGGCGCGTCAAGCTGAAACCTACGCGGATTCGGCCAAAGCATGCGCCACCATCAATGGCGCCATAGCGTTTTATAAAATGGCAATATCGTTCAATAAACGCAATATGGACGCATGGTACGGCCTGATAAACGCCTTTACGCAGGCGCAGATGTCCGAAGAGGCGCGAAAGGCCCAGTCCGACATGGAAAAAATTTTCGGCGACGGCGTTTTTTCCCTGGCCCGCATCGTGCAGCGTTATGGTGAACTTCTTGACATGTATCGCACCGACGACGGGACTTACAGAATAGAATATCGGTCACGGCAAACCGGGCAGCCCGAGCTGCTTCAT
Source organism: Chitinivibrionales bacterium (assembly GCA_049684795.1). Lineage (GTDB taxonomy): Bacteria > Fibrobacterota > Chitinivibrionia > Chitinivibrionales > FEN-1185 > JBAVGL01. Next base: position 1,725 of record JBAVGL010000559.1, read on the forward strand.
GAAACATTCCTGCTGGTCAAGGCCTTCGTCATCCAGTGCAATTGCACGGCCCTGTCTGTGTTCGCGCACACCGATAAGAACAGGGGCGCGCTGGTGTATCTGAAAACCGATCCGGTTCCCACTTCCTTCACGGAGTTTTCGGCGCGGGCCACCGTTACGTACCTGAAGTAGAAAAAAAGCCCAAGAGGGCCTCAATGACGCTGCTGGCGGCATCGGGGAAGTTTGCGTCGTCGCAATAGATCTGCAATATTTCCAGCGCCGTAATCAGGTCGTTGCGGGTAAGGTCCGGTTTTTTTTCCGACCTGAGGCTTTCGATGAAATCTTCGATGGAGTCGTAATAAAACACGACGCGCTCCTGCTGGGATTCGATTTCGTCAACCTCGGCGAGAAGGCGCGATCCGTAGGTAATGAGCAGCTCTTTTTCCTCCGGCGTGAACTCCACGCCGGCCAATTCCTTGGATTCGAGAATGTAGTGGGGGATTTCGTAGAAATTGAACGATTTCAGGCGCGTTTTTATGTCGTTGTACTTGATGTTGTATCTATTGTCAACTAACTCATAATGTTCGGCTATCACGGCGCGCGCGGCCTCTAGAAAATCCTTGTGGATGAAAAATTTGACAAGGTGCGCATCCAGTTCTTCTCCGGTGAACGGCAGCAGCGCCGCCGAATTGTCGGCAAAAGAAGGAATTTTGTGCTGCGCAAGCATCGAACGCACGAGCAACGAGTCGTTGGTGGTAAAGGCCCCCGCCAGTTCGATAAAGTCTTTTTTGTCGTAATGCACCGTTTCAACTAGTTCGCATTCCCTGCTTTCGGAAAGGACCGAATCAATTTCTTCCTTGCCGATGCCGCGCCGGGAAATTTCCTCTTCGAGGACCTTTGCCGCTTCCGGCGTGTACTGGTCGCGGTTGATGTAATACTGTTCGATGAGATAGGAATTTGAAAAGGCTTTAATTGATTCTTTCAACGATGAGGACATGAAGATTGTTTCCTTTGCAAGGTCTTCTTAATGGGATTTTATAAAATACTATTGCGCGCGAAGAAGCGTTACCACCCCATGCCTATTTCAAAACCGATTTCCGTGGGGTAATCTTTCCGTTTTTCCAGCGGGAAATAGTTCCCCGATGTTATCGCAACGGCGTTCTGCGCGATGCGGATATCGCCGAAAAACCTGACGGAGGAATTCCTTGGAGTGGTGAGGCCTATTTGAACATAAACGGGCAGCCCTATGAAGGAACCGTCTAAATCAACAAAGTTGAAAAACGGAATAATGCCCGCGCCGACAAAAAGACCGAATGTATTGTCGATGAGGTAATAACCGCCTCCCATTTCGAAATAAACCCCGCCGTAACTGCGGGCGCTGTCGTTGCTGAGATCGGGCGGGAACCGTCCGCCTACGCCGAATTCAAGATAGCACCGGTTCAAATCGACTTTGTAATCAAAACCGATGCTGACCACCGTGCTAAACGTCGTATCGGCTGAAAAAGGTTTAAACACACCCATTTTGATTCCCTTGGAACGCCGCGTCCACAATTGGTTATATCCCATGCCTTCACGGCGCGTGATAGTGGTCATCCCCCGCGTTTTATCGATTGATATTTTCTGATACAGCGAGGCCGCGATACGTTCAGTTGACTCTTCGATATCGCCGTATGTCAAGAGGGTCATTTCGGTCTGGTAAATGTCGGCGCCGGAGGCGTTTTTCCGGGAAACGGTGACGATTGTTTTACTGTTGTCAAGAAGTTGCTGGTCTGATTTTTCAGGTGAATCGCCCTTTTCTCCGTTTTGTTTAATGACGATGATCTGTTTGCCTGAAGCGGAATCCGCGTATGTCTCGTTGGCTTCCTTCCTGCTGACATACAGGCCGACCGCGATTATTTCAAGGTATTCATCGGCGCCCAGGGCCTGGGCGGCCTCGGAAAGATTGCCGTCCGGAGGGATCGCCTTGGCGGACTTTACAGGGGAGACGGTGGCGCAGTTCGCGATTTTAGCGTATTTATTGGCCAAGAGCATCCCGAATGCGTCGGCGAAGCTCTTATCGGTGTTGGTCGATTGGACCGGAAAAACCGCGACCTTTATCGCGAAACCGTTGCCGACCATAACCAGACAAATGAAAGCCGCAACCAGTTCTTTCATGGTAAAGT
>JBAVGL010000560.1:0-1915 GCA_049684795.1 Chitinivibrionales bacterium
CCCACAAGGTAAGGTTCTGTACGGGTAATTATCTACGCTAAACGCGTATATAATTCGCCTACAGAACCTAAACACCCTCATCCGCGGGAGGTTTGCTTGATTCGCGCAATTCTTCCCTTATCGCTTGTTCCGGCGTTCGTCATTTTCACTTCAGTCAATGCTCAAGAGGCCGTTGAAGAAATCGCGGACTCTTCGAATGCCATGAACCGGCCTTCACCGGCCAGGGACGCCGACAGCCTGAAACCGGCTCCGGAATCCACCGCGCCATCGGAGGAGCCCGCTCTCAAGACTCCTTTCGTAACGCCGGTTACACGATTTGGATTTGGGATATCATTCGGCGAGCGCGTATATTATCCGCCCGAAATCAATGATTTCAGCAAAGACATCTGGAGCGAAATGACGGGCGGTTATGGCACGACGGCGGAAGTAGGCTCCGCGGACGTGTACATGGCATATGCGTTAAGGGTGCATTTTTTCTTTTCGCCCGTTCCTTATCTAGACATTATTCCGTACGGGGACGTTCTCTGGTCGCCGAAGCTTTTATCCGCCAGTTATTTGTCCGAAAACATCAACTTCCTGTGCTATACGGAGGGAGTAAACGCGGTTAGAATATTTGCCCCCAACAAACGGGTTTCCTTTAAAGCCGGAGCGGGGTTGTCGTACGGCAGCGCCAACCTTTACGCTTCGGGCGACCTTGGCGACGTAACCTTGAGCGGGTTCATTTTTGGAATCAATCTTCTTGCGGGGATTAATATCACCGTCAGTAACGTAATCATCAACATTGATTTCACGGCGCCGGTCCAAACCGCCCGATTTACATCCCGGTCGGGCGCTCTTCAAGGCCCCGACTACTATTATGGAACCATGCCCCTTTACCGCTATCCGAAATCGACAACCTTGATAGGTCTGGAAATCGGCGAAGGTGTAACAATCCTTTGGTAGAAACGCGTTTTGTTTCGATTGAAACGAGATACAAATGAGTGGATGGAAAAAAGACCTATGTTCGCCGTTCTTTCGGACGTAACCATCCTCAAGGTTGATGCGATTGTCAATGCCGCCAACCAAACGCTTCTTGGCGGCGGCGGCGTGGACGGCGCGATCCACCGCGCGGCCGGCCCCGGGCTTCTAGCCGAGTGCAAAACACTTGGCGGATGCGTCGTTGGGGAGGCCAAGCTGACCAAAGCCTACCGATTACCGTCTAAATATGTCATTCATGCCGTGGGACCGGTCTGGCACGGAGGTAAACACGGTGAGACAGAATTATTGCGTAAATGCTACGAGAGCTCGCTTGCGCTTGCCAAGGAGCGCAATTGCCGGAGCGTCGCGTTTCCCTGCATAAGCACCGGAGTGTATCGGTTTCCTGCTGAAAAGGCGGCCCAGGTCGCGGTGCGGGCGTGCTTCGAAGACATGCAATCGCACGACTACCAATGCGAAATAACGTTCTGCTGCTTTTCGCTGGAAGATTTGGAGATTTACCGGAGGATATTAAAGGGAGTGAATCAATGAATAAAACAAAGATCAAGGCGATTCTAGGTTTGGAAAGGTTCTTATGACTCCAAGGATGGACACATAGCGTGAATAGCCATCTTGACATGAAGCTATTATCATCATATAATTATTGCTGTTTTAAAATAAGGAGATAAACGCAGGGCATTAGACAACTTTCGTGAAAACATGAAAATGGTCTACGATGGAAACTCTCGAAACTAACGGATTCTTATGAAATTATTCTCCTATATCATTACCCACGATGTCGGATTTGCCCCAAATCCGTTTTTTGGTTATTGCACTCTTGCCAATTGCAAACCAGTGATAAGAAGAACTTCGAAAATTGGCGATTGGATTGTTGGAATAAGTGCTAAACATTAAAATTTGAGAGGCATACTCTATACATGCTGAGCCGAGAATATTATTC
>JBAVGL010000561.1:0-2921 GCA_049684795.1 Chitinivibrionales bacterium
TAGAAATAGAATGGAAGAGAAGAACCGCGGGTTTACCGGCAGTATCTTTTTTATTTGCAAGGCATACCGCGCAAATTCCTGTTAGAAAAGGGATTGCGGCGAATGCAAGGAGGATTTCAACAAGAAACATAATGAAATATCTGCAATGGAATTCCATTAAAAATTATGCGGCATTCCATTTAAGAGTCTGAGCCTGTTTTTTTCTTCTTTGCAGGCTTGAATATTTTTTTTAAAAAAGCCTTGTCACGGTTATGATAAACGGCGCCTTCCCGCGCTTTATTTTTCAGATAACTCATTGAAACGTACAACATCTCAGTTTTTGTCCCGGCAGGAGAAGAGGGGCTTTTTTCCGGTGGATGCAATGGATGATTAACCGTTTCATTAAGAGAATAAACTTCATAATCCTTGGAAGAAAGAGGAGATCCTTCTCCTTTGCTCGCCCGCGGAGAAGTTTGCGGTTCAACGGAATGTTCGACCAGAATCGGTTGCGATTTTTGGGGATGTTCCTCCTTAGGTAATATCGGCTGAAAAGGCGCCGTTGGTTCGGTTTCGGCCCCCTTGAACAAGTCTTCGGTCCGTTTTTCAAAGCTGATATCATCCGATGAGGTTTGCTGCTCGCCCGAAGCGAAGAGATCCTGCGTGGTATTGCCGCCGATAGTTTTTAAACTTTTCCGGAGAATATCAAGATGCTTATTCATGCTAGCGGCAATCCGATGCGCGGACGTACTGTTATCGAAAATGAAAGCAAGAATCGTGTTATCGTCAACCAAGGAAATTATCACATTTCTTATTTTTCCGCGATGCGACATTGTGTCGAACTCGGTTTCGCCAATCAAGCCCGCAATGGCTTGTGTCGAGGCGAAACTGCCGACCAATAATGCGGCAAGCGCAGTGGTATCACTAGAGGCTAAAGTCCCTTGACATGCAAGAACACGCGTATCTTTTGTTATGAGAAGGGCCGAAAGTGTCTTTGCATCGGCGATCAGATTTTTCAGAAGGAAGTTAAGACGTTCAACATCTTCCTTGTATAAAATCACATCGCCCATTAGGGTTTGTCTTTGTTAAAAAATTTTGATAGGAAACTACCCTGGGACCGATTTTTTGGATTGACCGGCTTTTTAACTTTTTTCTTCTGGCGATCAGGATTCATGGAGGTGAAATAGAGCGGCTGAACATCGTTGAACGCGGATTGGTCGTTTCCCGTACGCGGAGATTGGTACGACGGCATCTCGTCCTCTTTTTTGGGCGGACTTATTGGCTCGTACACTTCGTAACTTTCGGCGCGAGGTGCGGAAGGAGAAAATGGCTGATGAGCGTCATGGGGCTGTTGCGGGGAAGATACCTGACGTTGTTTCCGTTGTTTATCGTCTATTTCACGCTGATAGCGTTCTATTTCCAAGTCCAGGTCTGTCTTGTCTATTGAACCTTGGCGCTGACCTTGTGCCGAGATGACTTCAATTCCCTCTGGGATCGGTTGCTGCGCCATTGGCTCAAGGTTTATTGAACTATAATCATAATAATCATTAGATTTTACTGGCTGTTTAAACGGTGAAGTTTGCTGCTGGGGCTCTAAATTAATATTTCTAGGAGAGTTCTCCCGCGGTGTCGAATCCTGAAAAGGATCGTCATTAGGAACCGGCGGATGCGCGGTTTGCCTCGCGGACGCTGCCGCCATTGACGATGGCGTGGAAAAAGGCTGCTGAGGCGAGGTGGGTTGCCTTTGAACGGGTTGCATGGGCTGTTGAGGCTGCGTTGGCGAAAAAACTTGCCGTTGCGATTGCAGTGCGGGTCTAGGTGACGCCGGCGGGCTAAAGGGTTCGGTTTGAGGCTGAGTTTGCGGTGAAGACGGCCGTGAATATTTTTTATTCAGATTGTCAATGACCATTTTGCCGATGATCTTCAAAGATTCAAAAATGCCTCTTCCCTGAACGGCGATGCATTCATTCCATGGAAGGCCGTATTTATTGATCGCTGAATTGAGTTTGTCAACAGGCAAGGCATTAGGCAGGTCCCTTTTATTATATTGAATAATAATGGGGATATTTTCCCGCTGATATCCGTATTCAGCAAGATTTTCTTCAAGATTCTTAAAACTTTCGATGTTTTCCTGGAGCTTGTCAGGTGCGGAGTCAACGACAAAAACCACGCCGTCAACCCCCCTGAGGACAAGCTTACGGGTCGCATTATAGTATACTTGCCCGGGAACTGTGTACAATTGAAATTTAGTTGAGAACCCTTTGATTTTGCCGAGATCTAAAGGCAAAAAATCGAAAAAAAGCGTTCTATCGGTTTCAGTGGCCAACGATACCATGTCACTTCGATGTTCATTTGGAATTTTCCGGTGGATGACTTGCAAGTTAGTAGTTTTTCCGCATAGCCCGGTCCCATAATAAACAATTTTTACGCTGATTTCCCGTACGGCATAATTGATCGTTGCCATTGAATTGTCCTTTTTTTAAATCAAAAACTGCGCTAAAATATATATCCGTTTCTTTATAATAACATTTTAGATAAATAGTTACAATCAAAATATAGTTCTAATTTAATCACATAATCAAGGATTCTTATTGGGTGGGAAGCATGAAGATTTTATATATAACCTCCCGGCGGGAAGATAAAAAACCCGGCGTAGCTTTACAACATGGTAAAGCTACGCCGGGTTCTAAACATCACTCGGTTGTTCGCAGGTTCCGAAGTCTAAGAAATGTTTCATCTTTGGGAATAATAAACCCGGCATCTTCAAGCTGAAACAATGTTGTTGGCAAATTCCCGGTCAATGCATGGTAATTAAGCGATGCGATCATGATCTTATTTTCCGATTGTGTCACAGACCATTCATGCCGTGACCAGGTCTGTGCTTGGTTCTTTTTGAAAAGGATGGTATGCCTGAAAACATACCCGCAGCAAAGGACCAGTATAAC